>DASYXX010000038.1:0-4031 GCA_035934395.1 Streptosporangiaceae bacterium | reverse complement strand
CGCGGCCGCCGCGGCGTAACCGCCGGCCGCCCAGATGCCCCACCAGCGGTCCAGGCCCGGCCCGCTGAAGGCCGCCACCCCTGCGGCGTAGACCGCGAACACCGCGTACCACCCCGCCGCCCGGCCACGGCGCCCGGCCGGCCGCGGTGACGCAACCGGTGTTGGTGCGGCAGATGTGCTCGCGACGCCCATGCGGGAAGGCTAGGGAGGCGGGAGCCGCGCGCACATCGGCCCGCAGAGCGGTTCTCCGGCCAGCCCTGCCGATTACCTCGGTGCACGGGGTCACTCCATCGATTGACGTGGTCTCGTCCTCGCGGGCGACGACGCAGCAAAGGTATTCCGCGTACGCTCGCGCCATGGGCGCTCGCTGGCTGCACACCAGGAGCGCCGGGGCGCAGCGGTTCCTGCCGCCGCCCGCCGACTGCCTGCTGGCAGGCGGCCTGTTCGTCGCGTTCGAGTTCGCCGACGGCAACAACGTCTACAACCCGCTGCACAGGCCGACGATGCCCCACGTGGTATGGGACCTGATTGGCGCGGTGATGACGCTGTCGCTCGCCGCGCGCCGACGTCACCCGCTCGGGGTATGGGTGATCACTGGTCTGGGCGCGGCACTCCTGCTCGCGTTCATCGGCCAGCTCGATCCCTATGCGAATCTCCCGCCGGGGTTCGCCAACTCGCCGCTCGTGGTGCTCCCCGCGCCGCTGGTCGCGCTGTACACGCTGGCGAGCAGGGCCCAGGCACGCGGCCGCCTCGCCCTCGCGGGTTCGGTCACCGGGCTTGGCCTCCTGATGTTCGGGCCGGTCCCCAGCTGGCGCCCGGTTCACGTCTACGAGCTGGGGCCGCCCGGGCTCACGCCTATCCACTACGAGGACCCGGCGCTGCTCTTCCTGGTCGCCGTCGGCGCGCTCGTCACCGCCTGGACACTGGGCGAGACCGTACGCGCCCGCGGCGACTCCTCCGGCGTCCGGAGGGCGGCGGCCGAGGCGGAGAAGGCCGAGCACGACCGGGCGGTGGCCGCTGAGGAGCGGGCCCGGATCGCGCGCGAGCTCCACGACATCACCGCCCATCACATCAGCGTGGTGACGCTGCAGGCCGGGGCGGCGCGGCTGCTGGCCGAGTCGGGGCGGGTGCCGAGCGCGGAGCTGCTGCGCGGGATCGAGTCGGCGGGCCGGCAGGCGATGACCGAGATCCGCCAGGCGCTCGGGGTGATCCGGTCCAGCCCGGACGGCGCCGCGCCGCTGCCAGGCCTGTCCCGGCTGCCGGAGCTGAACGCGCAGATGGGCCTGGCCGGCCTGGCGGTGACCGTCCAGGGCCGGGCCGGGGCGCTGCCCGGCGGCCTGGACCTGACCGCCTACCGGGTGGTCCAGGAGGGCCTGGCCAACGTCGCGCGGCATTCCGCCGCCCAGACCGCGCTGGTGGGGTTCTGCCGCGCGAGCGGGACACTGGAGATCACCGTGGCCGACGACGGGCCGGCCCGGCCCAGGTCGGCCCAGGGCGGTCCGGGCGGCGGGGGGCCGGGCGGCCACGGCCTGATCGGGCTGCGCGAGCGCGTCGCCCGGTACGGCGGCGAGCTGATGGCCGGACCGCGGCTCGGCGGCGGCTTCCTGGTGCGCGCCACCCTCCCGGTCCACGACATCGCCGCCGACCGGCTCGAGCCCGCCCCCGGGCACTACCACGACGGCCGGGACGACGCCGGGCAGCTCACCACCGCGCGCGGGTCAGCGACGGCGGCACCGTGAGCGACGCGCGCGCGGCATCCGCTCCCCGCCCGCCCCAGGGAGAAGCGAGCCAGGATAGTAGCGGGAGCATTCGAATCCTCATCTGCGACGACCAGCCGCTGGTCCGTGCCGGGGTGCGCGCGCTGCTCGACACCCAGCCCGACATGCAGATCGTGGGCGAGGCGGGCGACGGCGCGGAGGCGGTCGCCGCGGCGGCCAGGCTGCGCCCGGACGTCGTACTGATGGACGTCCGCATGCCGGGCACCGACGGGATCACGGCCACCGCACGCATCGCCCGCGGCGACGACTCGCCGCGCGTGCTCGTCCTCACCACTTACGACCAGGACGAATATGTCTTCGACGCGCTGGCCTCCGGCGCGAGCGGGTTCCTGCTCAAGGACGCCAGGCCCGAGGACCTGATCAGCGGCATCCGGTCGGTCGCCGCAGGCGACGCGCTGCTGGCCCCGTCGGTGACGCGCCGGCTGATCGGCCTGTTCGCCCGCGCGCGCAAGCCGGAGGCCCGCCAGGCCGCCACCCAGCTAGCCCAGCTGACCGAACGGGAACGGGAGGTGCTCGCCCTGGTCGCGCGCGGGCTGTCCAACGCCGAGATAGCCGCCGAGCTGTACATCACCGAGCACACGGTCAAGACCCACGTCGCCAGCGTGCTCAGGAAGCTCGGCCTGCGCGACCGGGTGCACGCCGTCATCTTCGCCTACGAGTCCGCCCTCACTGACCGGGGCTGAGCCGGCCAGCGCCGCTAGCTGCTCAGATAAACCTGGCTCCGGGCAACGCGGTGATCAATCGAGGCGATCTATACTCGGCGCATGCTGGACGTGACCAGGCTTCGCGTGCTGGTCGCGGTGGCCAGATACGGCTCGGTGACCGCCGCGGCGCGCGCCCTGAACTACGCCCAGCCGTCGATCAGCCACCACATCGCCCGACTGGAGGCCGAGACCGGGGCCAGGCTGCTGCAGCGGGCAGGCCGCGGCGTCCGGCTCACCGACGCCGGCAGGCTGCTGGCCGAGCGCGCCGAGGAGATCATCGGCCGGCTGGACGCTGCGGAGAACGAGCTCGCGGCGCACGTCGGGCTGCGGCAGGGCCGGGTGCGGCTGGCGTCGTTCCCCTCCGCGCTGGGCACGATCGTGCCGGCCGCCGCGGCCAGGCTCGAGGCGGACAGCCCCGGCATGGACCTCATGCTGGCCGAGGCCGAGCCGCCGGACGCCCTGCGTATGCTCCGGGCTGGGTACGTGGACGTGGCGCTGGTGTTCCGGCATTACCAGCAGGATGCCGATCCCGGGCCGCCGGGCGCCGAGGAGGAGGGGGCGCGCGGCAGGCTGCTGCTCGACGAGCCGGTCCACCTGGTGACGCAGGCGCATGGGCCGGACGGGGAGTCTTCGCGGCCCGACCTGGCCGCCTACGCCACGCGGCGCTGGATCGCCGGCTGCGAGCGCTGCCGCGGGTACCTGCTCCGCCAGTGCGCGCTGGCCGGGTTCACCCCCAAGATCTCCTTCACCACCGATGACTACGTGGCGGTGCAGGCGCTGGTGGCGGCGGGCCTCGGCGTCACCACACTGCCCGGCCTGTGCCTGCGCGCGGCGCGGCATCCCGGCATCCGCGCCGTGCCCCTGCCGGGCGCGCGCCGGCACGTTTTCGCGATGACCTACGGCGAGCCGCCCGACCCGCCCGCCACGGCGCGCCTGATCGAGGTGCTCGCGCACGCCGCGCGCGCCGACCGCGCCGCAGCCTGACCGTTCCCCCTGCCGACCAGGGGCCCAGGCGGGTGGATGGCCCGTTGTACCGGCAACAGCCGGATCAGAGGGCCAACCACCGGGTATGAGCCGAGCGGCGGGCGCGCCCAGGCGCAAACGGGTGGATGGCCCGTGGTACCGGTAACAGCCGGATCAGAGGGCCAACCACCTGGTACGGGCCGGGAGGGCAGGGGCGCGGGGGCGGGAGGAACTTCACCGCCAGCGGGCTTGGCGCGTGCGAGACCACGCTCGCGAAACTCCGTTACGACTCTTAAATAGCGGTGGTGCGGCCTTCCCAGTACGGGGCGCGGAGCCTGCGCTTCAGGAGCTTGCCGCTCGGATCGCGGGGGAGCTCGTCGGCGAAGTCGATGCTCCTGGGCCACTTCATCCTGGCCAGCCGGCCGTCCAGCGAAGCCAGGATCTCCGCGGCCAGCTCGTCGGAGGCCGCCACGCCCTCCGCAGGCTGCACCACCGCCTTGATCTGCTCGCCCCAGTCCTCGTCCGGGATCCCGAACACCGCGACGTCGGCGACCTTGGGATGCATGATGATCTCGGCCTCGATCTC
>DASYXX010000011.1:0-4459 GCA_035934395.1 Streptosporangiaceae bacterium | reverse complement strand
CCACCGTCGGCCCGACCACGACCGAGCACGCCGACCCGGGCGGCGTCATGTGCACCACCCGCAGGGCCGGCGTGGGCCGAATGTCGGCGTCGAGGTGGAAGCCGAGCTTGCTGACGTAGAAGTCCTTCGCCCGGTCGACATTGGTGACCGGCACCACCACAACTTCCAGCTTCCAGTCCATGGCTGCTCGCCCTTTCCTCCTGGGCGCCGCGGTGGCGGCGCTCTCATCCCAGGGACACGGCCGAGGCGCGGATTTCGACATCCGCCCGCAGGATTCCTGGCCGCCCAGCCGGACGCCTTGTGTCAGGCTCGCGGCGGCGTCTCTACCGTGGGCCCGTAAGGACTAGTCGTGATCACCGGCTGGGGCACGCCGGGGTCGTCAACCTCGCCCGGTACGCGCGGCGCCTCACCGGCGGCCCGCCGCTGTACGCCGTGCTCGGCGGATTCCACCTCAGCGACCCGGCGTTCGAGCCGCTGATCCCGCGGGTCCTCGACGATCTGGCGGCTATCGAGCACCGGCGTCCTCGTGCCCGCGCACTGCACGGGCTGGCGCGCCCAGCACGCGATGTCCGCGCGGTTTCCCGCCGCCTTCGTCCCCAATTCCGCGGGCACCACCTTCAGCCTCTGATCCGGTCCTGCCGCGGCGGGCGAGCGCGTCGGCCCGGCGGAGGGCGTCGGGGAGCCGGAACCGGCCGGCCATGGTCCGGACCAGGTCGGCCGCGTCGTGACGGGACATTCCGGCCGCGGTGACGAACAGCGGGCGCGTGGCGGCTCCGCGCAGCACCGGCACCGCATGCGTGGCCGTGCGGAACGCCGACTTGGCCACGCCGATCACCGGGACGCCGAGCTCGGCGTGGGCGTGCGCGCCCAGGCCCGGGCGCCCGGCCGGGTCGAGATCGACGTAACCGTCGACCACGAGCAGGCTCAGCCCGCGGACGCCGCGCAGCACGGCGCGCAGCGGCGGCAGCTCCCGCAGGTAGAACTCGCCCGGCCGGTACGGCATGATCTCGGGAACGACCGCGACCTGCTCGCCGAGCACCACCGAGAACGCGGCGTCGGCGGCCAGCACCGCCGCGGCGCGGGCCCCACCTGACCCCAGGTAGTGCACGTCCGCCACGGCGTACACGTCGCTCTCCACCCCCCGAGCATGCCCTGCGTGGCCCCGGAGCGCGCGTACACCCGAAGGATGGTGGGCTAGCCCGGAGAAACCGGCCGCCGCCGACCCACTAGAGTCTCGTCCATGACCGGTCCGGTGACCTATCCCGAGCCCCCGGTCCCGGCCTTCCTGTTCGACCTGGACGGCACGCTGATCGACAGCGTGTACCAGCACGTAATCGCCTGGCGGGCGGCGCTGTCCCGGCTGGACATCGACCTGTCGGTGTGGCGGATCCACCGGCGGATCGGGATGAGCGGCGGGCTGTTCGTGTCCGCGCTGCTGCGGGAGACCGGCCGGACCCTGTCCGAGGAGGACATCGCGCTGCTGCAGCAGGCGCACGGCGAGGAGTACCTGGCCCGGGCGGACTCGGTGCGGCCGCTGCCGGGCGCGGCGGACCTGCTGGCCGCGCTCACCGAGGGGGGCGTGCGGTGGGCGATCGCGACCAGCGGCTACCGGTCCACCGCGGCTCACGCCCTGCCCATGCTGGGCCTGCCCGAAGACGCCCCGATGATCACTCGCGACAAGGTCCGGCATGCAAAGCCCGATCCCGACCTGTTCCTGGCTGCCGCGGCGGCGCTCGGGGTGGAGCCCCAGCACGCCTGGGTGGTCGGGGACAGCGTCTGGGACCTGCTGGCGGCCCGGCGGGCCGGGGCGCTGGGCGTCGGCTTGCTCTCTGGCGGTTACGGCCGCGAGGAGCTGGAGCGGGCCGGCGCCTACCGGGTGTACGCCGACCCCGCGGACCTCCTGGCCCGGGCCGACGAGCTCGGCGTGCGCGACCTCAGCGCGCCCAATATCAGCGGCGGAGCCAGAGCGTGACGACCATGCCCCGGTAGTGCCGCTCGGTGACCAGGGCGTAGTCGCTCAGCAGCAGCTCGCCCTCGGCCCTGATCGACGAGTTGGTCACGCGCGTCGACGGGGGGCGGCCGATCACCCAGATCCGCTGGTACGTCAGCATGATCGGCCGCACGGCGGCGAACGGCTTGTCGAAGCCGTTGAGCGTGGCCGACTTGACCGGCGACACGGCCATCGCGAAGTCGGTGGTGTACCGGAACGCGTGCGGGTAGCCCAGCCTGATCTTGCGGTAGAAGTCGTTGAAGAACAGCACCCCGTCGCCGGGCCGCGCGTGCGCCCCCACGTAGAAGGCAGGGTCGCCGTAGTCGAACTGGCGGGTCAGCGGGGTACGGGCGCGATGCTGCGGGCCGAGCTGCAGCAGCAGCGCGCCGAGGCAGACGACGGCTCCGGTGACCAGGCTGGTCGCCGCGAGCGCGCGCCGGTCGGCGCCCGCGCCGAACCGCCGCCCCAGCCACCGCCCGATCAGATCCAGCCCGGCGCCGGCGAGCAGCGCGGCTCCGGCCTCGCAGAACAGGACGTACCGGTCGACGTACAGCGCCTTGCCGACGAGCGACTCGGCGAAGACCGTTCCTGACGGCAGGACGAGCAGCGGCACCGCCACCGACTGCAGCGAGATCCCGCCCCGGCTCCACCAGGCCGGACGTCCCGCGGCAAACACGGCGACGAGCGCGCAGCCGAGCAGGAACAGCGAGACCAGGTTCGTGGCGCCGAAGCAGTCGTGGAACAAGATCCCGATGTCGTGCAGGTGCGGGCGGGTGATCCAGTCGGCGGAGGAGCGCTGCAGGAAGCTGATGATCACGACGGGCAGGACCAGCGCGGCCCCGGCCACTCCCGCGACCGCCCAGTGCTCCAGGACCCGCCGCCCGGGGCGGGCCAGCGCCGCGGTGACCGCGTGGGCCACCAGGACCGCCAGCGCGATCTCATTCAGGTAGCCGCCCACGGCGATCAGCACGGCGTACAGCAGCCATCGCCGGACGATGCGACGGCGGTCAGCCTCGTTCGGGGGGGTTTGAGGGGGTCGCCCCCCCGGGCCAGCACTGTCCGTCTCGGCTTCCAGCGCGCGCAGCAGCGCCAGCGTCGAGCCGAGCACGACCAGGGTCACCATCGTGTACGACCGCGCGGTCTGCGCGTAGAAGCTGGTGCTCGGCGTCAGCGCCATGACCATGCCGGCCAGCAGCCCGGTCCACCCCGAGCCGGACAGCCGCCTGCCGACGTGCGCGGTCAGCGCCACGCTGGCGACCGCGGCGATCAGCGACGGGACGCGGATCACCGTCGCGCTGCTGCCCAGCACCACCCAGACGTGCATGAACAGGTAATACAGCGCGTGGAAGATGTCGGTGTGCAGGAAGACCATGCGGGCGAGCGTGCCCAGGGGCAGCCGGGCGGCGAACTGGGTCACGATCTCGTCGTTGCCCATGGCGTTGTGGCGCGGCAGCCCCCAGACGCCGAGCACGGCCATCGTCACGGCGGGCACGGCGATCGGCAGGTACCTCGCGGCGGTCGCCGACCACCCGCCGGAAGCCGCGCCGGCCGGGCCGGCCGGCCGCGGGGCGGACTGGCCCTCGGGCCCTGAGGGCGCGGACGCCCTCGTGCGTCCAGTACCAGTGCGCTGCCCCGTCCTCGCCGAGCTCATGGCGCACCGCCCGGGTCGGCCAGCGAGGCGGCGAACGTCTTGCGCCAGCTCTCGGCGGAGGTGAACTCGCCGGCCGCGGCCCGGTACTCGGCGGCCAGCCGCGGCCACCGCCGCTTCAGCCGGCGATGCATGATCACGCTGCGCCAGCCGATCGAGCGGAAGAGCCGCGGGTCCCGCTTGTACCACGCGGCGCTCGTGCCGTCCGCCGTGGACACCAGGACGCTGTCCAGCTTGGCCATCACGAACCAGGCCGCGTCCTGGTACGCCAGGGTCATCTGCGGCCGACGCGCGGCCGCCTCCGGCAGCGGCCTCAGATGCCGCACGGACCCCTTCACGGCCTTCGTGAGCAGGTTGTACTTGTTCGTCGGGGTGGTGGAGTCCTTCAGCGCGTCCGGCGCCCTCCGGCGCGCGGGCGGGAAGGCCTCGAGGTCGGCGGCGTCACGCGCGTCGCTGAACTGAGCCCGGACCTCCCGCAGCTGCTTCGGCTTGGTCCCGATCTCCCGGTGCAGGTGCGCCGGGCCCTGCAGCACGTCCTCGATCGCCATCAGCCGCAGCGTGGCGGTCGAGTACTGCATGGACAGCAGGCACTGGAGCTGCCGCTCCAGCAGCTCCGACACCAGGCTGCCGCCCCTGGGCTCCGGCTGGTGGAGCAGCGCGGAGACGAGCCGGTTACGCAGGTGGTAGTAGGACTGCCAGTCCTGGGCGTCGTTCTTGTCCGTCCAGGGCGCCTGCCAGGAGGCCACGCCCGGCAGCGACACCGTCGGGTAGCCGCGGTCGCGGGCCCGCACCCCGTACTCGGCGTCGTCCCACTTGATGAA
>DASYXX010000560.1:0-6793 GCA_035934395.1 Streptosporangiaceae bacterium | reverse complement strand
GGTTCCGCCGGACGGGCCGGTTCCGCCGGACGGGCCGGTTCCGCCGGACGGGCCGGTCCCGATCCGGCGCAGCGTCTGCGCGGCCACGGCCGCCGCCGAGCCGAACAGGGTCGTGTCCGGCAACGCCGCGGCGATCTCGCCCGTCGCCAGCTCGTACTCGGTGCAGCCGAGCACGACGGCGCCGCAGCCCGCCGGTGTCCGCGCGGCGGCACCGGCCACGGCGGCGCGCGTTCCGGCCTCGTCTCCCGCGTCGACCGCGTCGGCCAGGCCGGGGCAGGCGACGGCGGTGACCCGCGCGGACCCGGCGAAGTCGGCGATGAGCTGGCGCTGGTAGTCGCTGGCCGTGGTGGCGACGGTCGCCCAGATGGCCACCGAGTCGCTGTGGGCCGCGGCGGGCTTGATCGCCGGGACCGTGCCGACGATCGGGATGCCGGGCTCGAACTCCGCCCGCAGCGCGCCGAGCGCGTGCACGGTCCCGGTGTTGCAGGCGAAGACGATCGCGTCGGGCCCGAACGCCGCGGCCGCGCGGGCGGCCGCCAGCGACCGCCCGGCGATGTCGCCGGGCGCCCGCGGCCCCCAGGGCATCCCGTCCGGGTCCATGGCGAGCACCAGGTCGGCATCAGGGCGGAGCCGGTGCAGCGCGGCGGCGGCGGCGAGCAGCCCCAGCCCGGAGTTGATCAGCGCGATCCGCATGCCGCCAGCCTAGGGTGCCGCGCCCGCCGGCCTCGTGACCCGCCGCGGCCCGCGCGCCGGGAAAAGGGCAGGTCAGCTCGTCGCTCTCTCCTCAGTCCAGGCGGCGCCGCGCCCATCGCCTCGCTCGGGTGCCGTTAGTGAGCGCGGGCAGGCCGTCGATGCTGGCCGCGTTGTTCTTGGCGCGGTAGGCCGCGAGCTCCCCGAGGGACTGGCGCTCCGCGTTGCGGGCCAGCAGGTCTCGGTCCGAGGTCAGCTCCATCAACGGCACTGCGTAGCCGCACGAGTCGGCGATCCGGTCCACCTCGACCACGATGATCGCCCGCCGGTCGCGCCGGTCCGCTCCCTCCCCGGCGTCGGCGCTGAACCGCCGGGCCAGCCCGGGCCAGTCCGGGGCGCCGGGCAGCACCACCCGCCCGCGGCCGTAGATGCGAAGGATCTTGGCCCGCCTCTCGAACGAGCAGAACATGATCGTTATCCGGCCGTTCTGCCGCAGGTGAGCGATGGTCTCCGCCCCGCTCCCGGTCAGGTCGACGTAGGCGACGGCGCGCGGGCCGAGCACGGCGAACGTGTCCTGGTAACCCTTGGGCGAGAGGTTCACGTGGCCGCCCTCGCCGTCCGCGGTGAGGCACGGCGCCGTGGCCACGAAGAACACCGGCTGGCGGGAGATAAACTTCCTCAGCCGCTCGTCCAGCTCGGCATAGACCTTGCCCATAACGCCCTCCTGCGTGCATTCTCGCCGTGGGGCCCGGGTACGGGCCAACGCAGGGAGGGTTGTGTGACCGACGTCACCGGCACGAGGGATGGTGGCGCGCCCGGGGCCGTTTCCGGCGCCGCCGCCGCGCCCGAGGCCTACCGGGCGGCCGTGGCCGACCTGCAGCGCGCGTACGCGGCCATACCGCCCGGCAGCCCGGTGCGGCTGGCCAAGCGCACCTCGAACCTGTTCCGGTTCAGCGGCGGCGGCCGCTCCGCCGGCCTCGACGTGTCGGCGTTCGGGCGCGTGCTGCGCGTCGACCCTCAGGCTCGCACGGCACTCGTCGGCGGCATGACGACCTACGAGGACCTCGCGGACGCCACCCTGCGGCACGGCCTGATGCCGCTGGTCGTGCCGCAGCTCAAGACGATCACGCTCGGCGGCGCGGTCACCGGCCTCGGCATCGAGTCCAGCTCGCTGCGCAGCGGCATGCCGCACGAGTCGGTGACCGAGATGGAGATCCTCACCGGCGACGGCCGGGTGGTCACGGCCAGCGACGGGAACGAGCACGCGGCGCTCTACCGCGGCTTCCCCAACTCCTACGGAACGCTGGGCTACGCGCTTTCGCTCACGATCGAGCTCGAGCCGGCAGCGCCGTTCGTTCACCTTCGCCACTTCCGTTACGACAATTCAGATGCCTGCATGGCAGCGATCGCGCAGATCGCGCAGGACGGCAACCTGAGCGGGCACCGGGCGGACTTCCTGGACGGGACCGTGTTCGGCCCGGACGAGATGTACCTGACCGTCGGGGCGTTCAGCGAGGTGGGCCCCTGGCTCAGCGACTACACCCGGGAGCGGATCTACTATCGCTCGATCCGGGGGCCGAAGGAGGACTTCCTCACGATCCGTGACTACCTGTGGCGCTGGGACACCGACTGGTTCTGGTGCTCGCGGGCGTTCGGCGTGCAGAACCCGGTGATCCGCCGGGCCTGGCCGCGGCGGTACCGCCGCTCGGACGTCTACCGTCGGCTGGTCGGCCTCGAGCAGAGGTACCGCGTGTACGCGGCGCTGAACGCCCGGCGTGGCCACGCGCCGCGCGAGAACGTCATCCAGGACGTCGAGATCCCGGTCGAGCGGGGCGCGGAGTTCCTGCGGTTCTTCGCCGACCGCGTGGGCATGAGCCCGGTGTGGATGTGCCCGCTGCGGCTGCGCGGCGAGCGGAGCTGGCCGCTGTACCCGCTCCGGGCCGGCCAGGTCTACGTGAACTTCGGCTTCTGGGGCACCGTGGCGCTGCCGCCGGGGGCCGCCGACGGCCACTACAACCGCCAGGTCGAGGACGAGGTGACCGCGCTAGGCGGCCACAAGGGCCTGTACTCGACGTCGTTCTACTCCGAGAAGGAGTTCTCCGGGCTCTACAACGGCCCGGAGTACGCGAAGCTCAAGCGCGAGTACGACGGGGACGGCCGGCTGGCCAGCCTCTACGACAAGTGCGTGCACGGGAAGTGAGCGAGTTGACGGGCGCGGCGCCGTCTGGACTGACGAGTAAGGAGCGCCAGCGACGAGCGAGGAGGGAAGACGGCGCCAGTGAAGGGGGAAGGGGAGGCGGGCGGGGCCCCGGAGGCGAGCGGGAAAGCACAGTGACGACGGGCGGGACGGTGGGGATGGAGAGACAGGAGAGCAGGTTATGGCGCTTGCCGACGTGTTCGAGCGGATCGCAGGGGCGGACGCCCCGGTGGAGTTCCGGGCCTATGACGGGAGCCGGGCCGGAGCCGAGAGCTCGCCGGTCCGGATCACGGTCAAGTCGCCGACGGCGGTCAGGTACCTGGCCCAGGCGCCGGGCGAGATGGGACTCGCCCGGGCCTATGTGTCCAGCCACCTCGACGTGGACGGCGACATGTACACCGCCCTGGCCCGCATGACCGGCGTGCAGCAGGCCAGCCTGAGTGCCGCCGAGCGCCTGGCGCTGCTGCGCGAGCTCGGCGGGCCGCGGGTGCTCTGGCCGCGGGTCCCGCCGCCGTCGCAGGAGATCCGGATCCGCCGCAGGTCGCTGTTGGGCCGGCGGCATTCCCGGGGCCGTGACGCCTCCGCGATCTCGCACCATTACGACGTCTCCAACACGTTCTACGAGTGGGTGCTCGGGCCGTCGATGGCCTACACCTGCGCCTGCTACCCGACCGAGGACGCGACGCTCGAGGAGGCCCAGGCGTACAAGCACGACCTGGTCGCCCGCAAGCTCGGGCTGCGCCCTCACATGCGGCTGCTGGACGTGGGCTGCGGCTGGGGCGGCATGGTGCGGCACGCGGCCCGCGAGTACGGCGTCCGGGCGCTCGGGGTCACGCTGTCCGAGCAGCAGGCCCAGTGGGCGCAGCGGGCGATCGCGGACGAGGGCCTGTCCGGCCTGGCCGAGGTGCGGCACCTGGACTACCGGGACGTGACCGAGACCGATTTCGACGCGGTGAGCTCGATCGGGCTGACCGAGCACATCGGCAAGGCCAAGCTGCCTGGTTACTTCGCGTTCCTGCTCGGCAAGCTGAAGCCGGAGGGACGCCTGCTGAACCACTGCATCACCCGCACCGACGACGGCGAGCCCGCGCGGCGGCCCTCGGGATTCATCTACCGCTACGTGTTCCCGGACGGCGAGCTCGAGGCGCCCGGCTACCTGGTCTCGCTGATGCACGACGCGGGCTTCGAGGTGCGGCACGAGGAGAACCTGCGCGAGCACTACGCCAAGACCCTGGCGGGCTGGTGCGCGAACCTGGACGCGCGCTGGGACGAGGCGGTCGGCGAGGTCGGCGAGGGCACCGCACGGGTGTGGCGGCTCTACATGGCCGGGTCCCGGCTGGGCTTCGAACGCAACCAGATCCAGCTGCACCAGGTCCTCGGCGTGAAGCTGGGGTCTAACGGGAGGTCCGGCATGCCGCTTCGCCCCGACTGGGAGCCGGTCACCGCCCAGGTCCGCTGAGCCCGCGTCCGCCCGTCAAGACTCTTTTTCGTAACGCTCCGGGCTCCCGTGCCCGGCTCTCGCCTCTATTCGTAACGCTGCGGGGTCCGGGCCCGGCGCTAGCCTCAGCGCACGCCCCCCAGGTGCGCCAGGATCGAGCTCTCCAGCACGTTCAGGTCGACCTGGCCGCCCGGCACCGACACGTTGGCCTGGTACTGCTTGCCGACGGCGCCGGGATGCGGGTACAGCGACGGCCGGCCGTCGTAAAACGCCACGATGTACCCGAGCCGCGGCGGCTCAGAGAATATCTGCGACCCGTCTGGCGACCCGTACACCAGGTTGTCGTAGCCGTAGAAGGCGAGCGTGTTCGCCGCGATGGTCAGCCATTGCGAGGCGGGCTCGGTGCCGGTCTCCAGGTCCCACATCATCGCCCGGAAGGGCGTGGCGTGCGGCGGGATGCCCGCGGCTTTCAGCGCCGCGATGGCTTGCAGGGCGACCTGCCGCGGGTTATCGGATCCGGGGGTGGGAACCCAGATGGGCATGGCCAGGAGCCTGGCCGCGGATATCCGCCTCCGCTCGTCGTCGGGCCAGGTGCGGAACGCGGATGAGCCGCCGAGGTAGAACCCGGCGTAGGCCATCCGGCGGCCGTTGATCACGGTGGGTGCCGGGTCGGGGCAGAATGCGGCATCCCATCCGTTGACCAGTGCAGCTCCGCTGGACGCGTCAAAGGTCGTTTCAGTCATGACGTCATTGTTGCCTGTTTAATTCGCAAGCGTGGCCGGGAGTCCGAATCGCGGCAGGGTGCTGCCGTCGAAACGGGTCATGGCCGAGATCTGCGCGCCGGAAAGGGTGAGGACCATCAGCCCGACCGTGTAATAGCCGCCGGTCTTCGGGTCCCGGGCGTAGAAGCCGAAAGCGGGCTGGCCGTTGGCCCGGGTCGGCATCAGCCGGGCGGTCCAGCCGGGGCGGAATGCCGTGGCCGCGAGGAACTGGGCCGCCAGGTCGCGGCCCTGGTACTCCAGCGGCAGCGGCGGCATGGTGAGCCAGGCGTCCTCGGTGAGCATGGCGACGATGCCGGCGACGTCGGCCGTCTCGAACGCCCTCGTGAGCCGCTCGACCAGCCGCCGCTCGGCGGCAGAGCCCGGCGGCGGGGCGGGCTCGCGCGGCCCGGACGACCGCTGGTGGCGCTCCAGCGCCGCGCGGGCGCGCTTGAGCGCGCTCGTCACCGACTCCTCGGTGGTGTCCAGGATCCGCGCGGCCTCGCTGGCGTGGAAGCCCAGCACGTCGCGCAGGATGACGGCGGCCCGCTGGCGGGGCGCCAGCAGCTGCAGGGCGGTGATGAACGCGAGCGAGATCGATTCCCTGGACTCGTAGCGGGCCTCCGGGCCGGGCGCGCGGTCGGCGAGCCCCTCGAGCAGGTCGTCCGGGTAGGGCTCGAGCCAGAGGACCTCGCCGAGCCGCGTCGGCTGGGGCGGCTCCAGGCCCGCGGGCGGCGGGCTCACCGGCGGCCGCCGCCGGGCCGACCGCAGCGCGTCCAGGCACCGGCTCGTGGCGACCCGGTACAGCCAGGTCCGGATCGAGGCGCGTCCCTCGAATCCGGGCAGGCCCTGCCAGGCCGACAGCAAGGTGTCCTGCAGCGCGTCCTCGGCGTCCGCCACCGACCCGAGAAACCGGTAGCAGTGCACCTGCAGCTCGCGCCGGTACGGGCCGACGAGCCGGGCGAACGCGTCCGCGTCCCCGGCCTGGGCCTGGGCGAGCAACTCCGCCGTCACCGCTCAACCTCTCTGCCGCCTCTTCCCGGCCCGCGGCCGGCCCGATACAGACGACGGCGCGCGCCGGAACTGGGCGGCCGCTACCCGCCCAGTCTTCTCGGCCGGCTGCCGTCTGGATCAGCAGTACCCGACATCTTCCAGCAAAGGAGAACGCAGATGTCTGCTCAGCACGAATCCCCGGCCGTCGCCATCGCCCGCGCGCACGTCGAGGCGTGGAGCAAGCACGACTTCGACACGGCGCGCGGCATGCTCGCGCCCGATGTGCGGGTCCGGGTGACCACCACCGCCCCCTACCCGCCCGACACCGACCTCACCGGCGCGGACACGTACATGGAGGGCCTGCACGCCTACGCCGAGCCGATCGTGCCCGGCAGCGTCAAGGTGCTGGCCAGCACCGGGGATGACCATAGCGCGCTGCTGCTGCTCAGCCTGACAATGGCGGGCGGCCCGTTCGGCGAGGGGACGACGGCTCCCTGCGCGCGGCTGTACCTGATCGACGACAACGGCAAGATCAAGACCGAGCAGGTCGTCTTCTACCTGGCTCAGGCCTGACCAGGCGCCGGTCGGGGCCGCCGCCGGGGCGCGCGGCCCTGGCTGGCCGGGCCCGGCCCGGCGTGGCCCGGCGTGGCCCGCCTGGCGCGGCCCAGTGTGGTCGATGGGCCGTTGACCACGTTCTATGGTGGTCGGTGGCCTAGA
>DASYXX010000953.1:0-2105 GCA_035934395.1 Streptosporangiaceae bacterium | reverse complement strand
GGTGCTGGCCGCGCTGCCGGTCGCCGTGCTGACCGGGCTGGCGTTCGCCGCCCCGATCGAGGCCTACGCGGTCAGCCGGACGAAGGACCAGTCGTTCGCGCTGCTGTTCCGGTTCGGGATGATCCCGCTGTTCCTGTTCTCGGGCACGTTCTTCCCCGTCAGCCAGCTGCCCGAGTGGATCAGGCCGGTGGCGTACGCCACGCCGCTGTGGCACGGCGTCGCGCTGTGCCGTTCACTGAGCCTCGGCACGGCCACCCTCGGCGGCGCGCTGGGGCACGTCACCTACCTGGTCCTGCTCACGGCCGCCGGTATCGCCGCCGGGCACCGTACCTACCTGCGGCGGCTGTATGTCTAGCGCCGCGCTGATCAGGCTTACCAGGCTTGGCGGGCGCGGCAGCGTGCACCTGATCGAGCGGCACGGCCGCGCATACCGGCACGCCTGGGTCGTGCTCGTTTCCGGTTTCTTCGAGCCGCTGTTCTACCTGCTGTCGATCGGGGTGGGCATCGGCGCGCTCGTCGGCCAGGTCAGCGGGCCCGGCGGGCACCGGGTGGGGTTCACCAGCTTCGTCGCCCCGGCGCTGCTGGCCACGTCCTCGATGAACGGGGCGGTGTTCGACTCGACCTTCAACGTGTTCTTCCGGCTCAAGTACGCCAAGTTCTATGACGCGGCGCTGGCCACCCCGATGCGGGCCGGCGACCTGGCCCTCGGGGAGATCGGCTGGGCCCTGATCCGCGGCGGGCTGTACGCCGCCGCGTTCATGGTGGTCATGCTGGCCATGGGCCTGGCGCACTCGCCATGGGCCGCGCTGGCGCTGCCCGCCGCGCTGCTGATCGGCTTCGCGTTCGCCGGGGCCGGGATGGCCGCCACCACGTTCATGCGCAGCTGGCAGCACTTCGAGTTCGTCACGCTGGCGACGCTGCCGATGTTCCTGTTCTCGACCACGTTCTACCCGCTGGGCGTCTACCCCAGGCCGGTCCAGATCATCGTCGAGTGCACCCCCCTCTACCAGGGCGTCACCCTGATCCGCGGACTGACCCTGGGCGTGGTCGGGCCCGGCCTGCTCTGGCCCGCGGCCTACCTGGCGCTGATGGGCCTGACCGGCCTGTACGTCGCGGGCCGGCGCATCAGCGGCCTGCTGCTCCGCTAGCCCGGGCCCGCCGGCTCGGCGGGCGATGACTTGCCGGACGCGGGGGAGAAGTAGCGCCGCGGGTTGACCACGAGCATCGTCTCGATCTGAGCGTCGGTCACGCCGCGCTCGCGCAGCGCGGGCAGCACGTCGTCGAACAGGTGGCCGTAGTGCCAGGCGGGCGCGAACGCCGGGATCACCTGCTGCGGGAACCAGTCGATGTAGCACGACGCGTCGTGCGAGAGCACGATCCGGTCCGCGTAACCGCGCCGGGCCAGCTCGGCCACGGTGTCCACGCGCTGCTCGAACGGCAGTATGAGGTCCAGGCCGAACCGGTCCATGCCCAGCAGGCAGCCCGCGTCGGCCAGCGTGGCCAGGTAGTCCAGGTCCGCGGTGTCGCCGCTGTGACCCATCACCACCTTGGCCAGGTCGGCTCCCTCGGCGGTCAGCACCCGCATCGCCTCGAGCCCGGAACGGGAACCCGGATGGGTGTGTACGGTGATCGGCGCGCCGGTCGCGGCGTGCGCGGCACCGACCGCGCGCAGCACCCGCTCCACCCCGGGAGTGAGCCCCTGCTCCTCGATCGCGCACTTCAGGAACCCGGCCTTGACTCCGGTGCCTGCGATGCCGTCGGTCAGGTCGGCGACGAACAGAGCCGTCATCGGGTCGGCGGCGGCGGACTCGCGGTCCAGGCCACGAAAACGGAAGTAGAACGGCACGTCGCCGTAGGTGTACAGGCCGGTCGCCACGATGACGTTGATGTCGGTGCGGGCCGCCACCCGCTGGATGCGGCGGATATCGCGGCCCAGCCCGATCACGGTCGGGTCGACGATCGTATCGCAGCCGCGCTGCTTGAGCGCGTTCAGCTTCGCGGCCGCGTCGGCGACCCGCTCCTCCTCGTCCCAGTCGGCCGGGGGGTAGTTCTGCCGGATTTCCTCGTTGAGTATGAAGACGTGCTCGTGCATGAACGTCGTCCCG
>DASYXX010000949.1:0-5414 GCA_035934395.1 Streptosporangiaceae bacterium | reverse complement strand
TTGGCTGTCGGTGGCGCCCGGTACCGTGCCGGTCATGGGTAAGTCGGCCGCTTCGGCGGCGCTCTACCAGTGCTCCGAGTGCGGCTGGCAGACCACGAAGTGGGCCGGGCGGTGCGGCGGGTGCCAGGAGTGGGGGACGGTCGCCGAGGTCAGGGTCCCGGCGCGAGAACGGCTTCTCGGGCAGGCCAGGAACGCCGCGGCGAGGAACGGCCGGACGGCCGGGCCGGGCCGGGCAACGGCGCCCGCGGTGCCGATCGCCGACGTCGACGTCGCCTCGGCGCGTGCGCGGCCTACCGGGCTCGGCGAGCTGGACCGGGTGCTCGGCGGCGGGCTTGTCCCCGGCGCGGTGGTCCTGCTGGCCGGAGAGCCCGGCGTGGGCAAGTCCACGCTGCTGCTCGAGGCCGGCGCCCTGGCCGCGAGCCAGGGCCGGGTCCTGTACGTCAGCGGCGAGGAGTCCGCGGCGCAGGTGCGGCTGCGCGCGGACCGGGTCGGGGCGGTCAGCCAGAACCTCTACCTCGCCGCGGAGACCGACATCGGCGCGCTGCTCGAGCACGTGGACGCCGTGAACCCCGACCTGCTCATCGTCGACTCGGTGCAGACCATCTCGGCCGAGAGCGTCGACGGCACCCCGGGCGGGGTCGCGCAGGTCCGCGAGGTCACCAGCGCGCTCACGGCGCTGGCCAAGCAGCGGACGCTGACCACCGTGCTGGTCGGCCACGTGACCAAGGACGGCTCGATCGCGGGCCCGCGCACGCTGGAACACCTGGTGGACGTGGTCCTGAACTTCGACGGTGACCGGCATGCTCAGCTGCGCATGGTCCGGGCGCTGAAGAACCGGTTCGGCCCGACCGACGAGATCGGCTGCTTCGAGCTCGGCGAGTACGGCCTGGTCGAGCTGCCCGATCCGAGCGGTCTGTTCCTTTCCCGGCTGAGTGACCCCGTTCCCGGGACCTGCGTGACGGTCACGCTGGAGGGACGGCGCCCGCTCCTCGCCGAGGTGCAGACCCTGGTCTGCGACACCAACGGAGAACCGCGCCGGGTCACCTCGGGCCTGGACTGGCCGCGCGTCGGCATGGTGGTGGCGGTCTTGCAGCGCCGGGCCGGGGTGACGATCGGCAAGAAGGACATCTACGCGGCGACCGTGGGCGGGGTCCGGCTGGCCGAGCCATCCGTGGACCTGGCCATCGCGCTCGCCCTGGCCAGCGCGACGTGCGAGCTGAGCCTGCCGCCGGGCCTGATCGCGATCGGCGAGGTCGGGCTGGCCGGCGAGATACGGCGGGTCACCGGCGTGCAGCGGCGGCTGGCGGAGGCCGAGCGGATGGGGTTCCGGCGGGCGATCGTGCCTGCCGGCTCGCCGCGCCTGCCCCCGGGCGAGGCCCCGGCGATCTCCGTCGTCGAGGCCGCGGACGTCTGCCGGGCTATCGCCGCGGCGATCGGCGGGACGAGGGAGTAACGCGTTCGGCGGATGAACCGCTGCTAACGCCAGCGGCACCGAGCGAGCCGGAGGGCGCGGTGCCGCCTGGACTGAGGAGCGAGGGACGAGCGACGAGGGAAGGCGGCGCCTCAAGGCGCCCGGAGGTGAGCGAGCCATCGGCACGGCCTACGGCGCGTCGATACACTGACGGCAATGACCGATCCTACGGGGGATCTGTGCCCGCGGTAAGCGAAGAAGGTCTAGGCGGCGAGCGCCGGCGGGCCGCGCTCGCGGCGCTGGCGCCGGGCACCGCGCTGCGGGACGGCCTCGAGCGGATCCTGCGGGGCAGCACCGGCGCGCTGATCGTGCTCGGCTACGACCAGGCGGTCGCGGATCTCTGCTCGGGGGGGTTCGACCTCGACGTGGAGTTCTCGGCCACGCGGCTGCGCGAGCTGGCGAAGATGGACGGCGCGATCGTGCTCGACGCCGCAGCGCGCACGATAGTACGGGCGGCCGTGCAGCTTGTCCCCGACCCCGACATCCAGACCGACGAGGCGGGTACCCGGCACCGGACCGCGCAGCGGGCGGCGAAGCAGACAGGGCACCCGGTGATCTCGGTCAGCAAGTCGATGCGGATCATCTCGCTGTTCATCGACGGGAGGCGGTTCGTGATCGAGGATTCCGCCGCCATCCTGTCCCACGCCAACCAGGCTCTCGCGACCCTGGAGCGTTACAGGCGGAGGCTGGACGAGGTCTCCGGCGCGCTCTCGGCCCTGGAGATCGAGGATCTCGCCACGATCCGCGACGTCACCGCCGTGGCCCAGCGGCTGGAGATGGTCCGTCGCATCGCGGGCGAGATCGAGGGCCACATGGTTGAGCTCGGCACCGACGGCCGGCTGCTCGCCCTGCACCTTGACGAGCTCGTCGCCGGCACCGGGGCGGAGCGGGTGCTGCTGGTGCAGGACTACGTCGCGGCACCGCGCGACGGCCGCGCGGCGGCCGCCGCGGCCGTGCTCGCCAGGCTAGAGGGCCTGCCTCTCGACGAGCTCCTCGACCCGGCGGCCGTCGCCGCCGTGCTCGGGTTCGGCGGGGACGAGAGCCCGTGCCTGGACGAGCGGGTAAGCCCGCACGGGTATCGGCTGCTGGCCCGGGTCCCGCGGATTCCCAGGCCGGCGCTGGACAACCTCATCGAACACTTCGGCGGGCTGCAGAAGCTGCTGGCGGCCAGCGTGGATGACCTGCATCAGGTGCCGGGCGTCGGGGCGTCGCACGCCCGCAGCGTCCGCGAGGGCCTGTCCAGGCTCGCGGAGTCGTCAATCCTGGACCGTTACGTATAGCGGGCCGGCTGCGCGGCGCGCGTCAGCTCAGCGTGAACGTCAGCGGGTTGCTTGCCATGCCGCTGTCCGACGCGGCCGCCGCGAAGCTCCCCGCGGTCACTTGGCGAGACGTCACCCGGCACCCGGGCGCCGAGGTCTCCCGATCCCAGGACAGCGGCACGACCGTCGGCACGCCCCGGGGCAGGTCGGTCAGCAGCGAACCCGGCCCGGCGACGCAGTCGGCCGAACTCCAGATGCGCTTCCCGCCCGCGGTGATGACCAGGGTCAGGAACCTCGGGCCGACGTTGAACGCACAGGTCCCTGCGGCGGTGGATACCACGTCCACGTCGAACTCGGGCAGCTGGCCGCGGCCGTAGCTGCCCTGGCTGGAAAACAGGCTGAGCACCACCTCGCCCGGCTTGCAGGCCGGCGCGGCCCCCGGGCCCGGCGGCTGCGCCGCGCCCGGGGTCGGGGACGCCGGCGCGGGGATACCTGGCGGAGTGGAGAGGCTAGGCGCCGGCGTGGCGGACGGCGAGGTTTGCGGGACGCCGGAGCCGGGGGCGCTGCCGTTCCCGTCTCCCCCGGCCGGGCGAGCCTGCCGCCCCGGTGACCCGTGCCCCGCGCTGGCCGCCGCGCCGCTGCCGACGGCCATAACGCCGGAGAAGGCCCACGCAACCACGGCCAGAACCGCGAGGCCAGCGACGAGGGTCAGAAACCTCCGCCGCCAGTACGTCAAGGGCAGCGGCTGCGGCCCCTCCGGATGATTACGGAACGTATTCATCCTCATGCGCTGAGTATGTAAGACGGCGCACCGACCCGGACGGCGACCCGCCGGACCGCGGAGCAGAACGCCTGGGTCCGAGGGCCGCCGCGCCGCCGGGCCGCCGGGACCGCGGCCTGTCAGCGGCCGGCTGTGCGAGGATCGGGACATCAGCGAGCCGGAGGCGAGCGGGAACACGGCGAGCCGGAAGGCGTGCAGGGGGAGGGGTAGGGCCCGCAGGCGAGCGGGAACACAATCATGACGAACTGCTATGCGGAGCCGGTGCTCCGCTGGTACGCGACGCACGCCAGGGATCTCCCGTGGCGGCGCCCGGGCACCTCGGCCTGGTCGGTGCTGGTGAGCGAGATCATGCTGCAGCAGACGCCGGTCGCCCGCGTGCTGCCCGCGCACGCCGCCTGGCTGGCCCGGTGGCCTACCCCGCAGTCGCTGGCGGCGGACGCCCCCGCCGACGCCGTCAGGCAGTGGGGGCGGCTTGGCTATCCCCGCCGTGCGGTGTGGCTGCACGCCACGGCCAGGATCCTGGCCGACCGCCACGCCGGGGAGGTCCCCGCCTCGGTGCAGGCGCTGCGCGCGCTGCCCGGGGTGGGCAGCTACACCGCGGCCGCCGTGGCGAGCTTCGCGTTCGGGCAGCGTCATGCGGTGCTCGACACGAACGTGCGCCGGGTCCTGGCCCGCCTGGTGCGAGGCGAGGAGCTGCCGCCTCGCAGTGCCTCAGTCGCGGAGGTAAGGCTCGCCGAGGCGCTGCTCCCGGCCGCGCCGCCGCGCGCCGCGCGGTGGTCGGTCGCCGTCATGGAACTCGGCGCGCTGGTCTGCACGGCCGCGCGGCCGGACTGCGCCAGCTGCCCGGTCACGGGGCAGTGCGCATGGCAGCGCGCGGGCCGCCCGGCGGGGGCGGCGCGGCCGGCCTCGCAACGTTACGCGGGAACCGACCGTGAGTGCCGTGGCCGACTGCTGGCCGTGCTCAGGGAGTCGGCGGAGCCGGTGCCCGCCGAACGCCTGGAGGCCGCGTGGCCGGACCGGGAGCAGCAGGTCAGGGCGCTGAACGCGCTGATCGCCGACGGGCTGGCCGCGGCCGTGGACGACCATACGTACGCGCTGCCCGGCGACGTGACCGCACCTCGGATGGCGGTCAGGCAGTCCAGCTGAGCTGCGCGGTCTCGACTCGAGCCAGCCGTGACCCTCGCCGGAAAATCACCTTTGCGCTAGATGGGGGCGCCACCGCGCCTGCCAGCATGATCGCTGAGGTCCGGACTAAGCGGGTGTCACAGGCTGAGATGCGCTCCGGTGCGCCAGCCGTGGCGGGACCGCCCGCCTCCGTCCACCGGTCGCCCGTTATGCGGCTTTCGTCTCTCCCGGCCCGGGCTAGCCACTGCCGCGGCAAGTCGTCGCGAAAGACGCAAAGCGGTACAGAGCGCGGCTCGCGCGCGGGCTGCCACTACCGCAACGGGGTCGATGGGCTATCGATGACAATCCTCCGGGGAGTCCGCGGCCCCGCAGATGCGGCCTACGGGGGCAAAATGGGCTGGGTGGCGCGACACGTCCCCGACACCGGACCCGAGACGTGAATCGCGCGCCCGGCCACCTTTCGCGGGGGCCGGGCGCGCGATCGGTAACGTCCGGAGCGCCGCCGGTTAGCCGGCGCTCAGCCGCCCCTCGGTGCCGGTGCTCGACCCGCTGCTGCTGACCCCGGTCGCGGCCGACTGCTTCGTGTCGACCTCGACCGGCAGCGCGTCGGGGACGTCCTGCGGCTTGGGCTCGCCCTTGAAGACGAACGTCGCCTCCGGCCCGGTGCCCTCAGCGTCGACCATGACGATCTGGCCCGCCTTCAGCTCGCCGAACAGGATCTTCTCCGACAGGTTGTCCTCGATCTCCCGCTGGATCGTCCGCCGCAGCGGCCTGGCGC
>DASYXX010000939.1:0-2445 GCA_035934395.1 Streptosporangiaceae bacterium | reverse complement strand
AGGCAACGCCGCGCCCCTCCGGCTCGCGGCCCGTTCCGGCGCCCGGCGCGCCCCGCGCAGGCCGGCCGCCGCCCGAGCTGACACTGATGATCGCGACCACGCAGATCAGCGCGCCCGCGTAGACGCGCGGACCCGGCCGTTCCCCCTCGGCCAGCGCCACCGCCACCGGCAGCACGGTGGAGACGAGCGCGGACAGCGGCGCGACCACGCTCATCGGCCCGGCCGCGAGCCCGGCGTAGAAGAACATGAAGCCCACCCCGCCCGCCGCGCCCGCGCAGATCCCCCAGCCGATGCCCGCCGCCCGCGGCGGGCTCCCGGCCCGCAGGGCGGGCGCTCCGGCGACCGCCACCCCGGCCATGGCGGACACCGTCAGCACCGAGAGCACATGCGTGCGCCGGGTCGCCGCGCCGCCGAGGAAGTCAGCGCTGCCGTAGAGCAGCGCGGCGACCAGGGCGAAGACTGTCACCATAGGTCGGCCCCGATGCTCTGTGCCTGCCCGGCCAGGCCTTACCCACGCCCAGCCCCTGATCCGGTCGGAATACTGGACCCGATGATTCATCATACCGACCGACGGCGTGCCGGGATATGCGCCGGTACGCCCGCCGCCGGTTATGCGGCCGCACACTCACGTTGCCTTGGAGGGCGCGCCCATCGTCACCGAGCCACTACGATCATGGGCTGCGAACGCTGACGGAGACTGATCACGATGCAGGACCCTAATGAGCTGCCCGGTCCGGGGGGCGACCCCCGGAAGCCGGACCCAGGCATCCCCGAGGCCCCCGCCCGCCGCGCCAGTCCCCCCTCGCCGTCCCCAGCCGCGGCCGGCAGGTCGGCCGCCGCGGGCGACACAGTGCCGCCCGGGGGGGACGACCCCCCAGGACCCCCCCGCGTGCCCGCGTCTGCCTCCCCGCCCCCCTCCACGGCCGGCAAGCCGAGCGTCGCGACCGATACAGGTCTCCGCGCCGCGGTTGCCCGCACCCTGCAGTCACTGAGGGCCGAGCGGGGCTGGTCCCTGGATCAGCTGGCCAGCAGGTCCGGAGTCAGCAAGGGCGTGCTCGTGGCGCTGGAACAGGGGCGGTCCAACCCGAACCTGGCGACCCTGGCCCGGATCGGCGACGCGTTCGGGGTGCCGGTCACCCGCCTGGTCGACGTTTCCGACGAGCCGGTCGTGCGGATCACCGGCCCGGAGCAGGCCCGGGTGCTCTGGCGGGGCGAGGCGGGCGGGACCGGCACGATCATCGCGGCCACGGAGCCGCCCTGGGCCGCCGAGCTATGGCGCTGGACTCTGCAGCCCGGGGAACGATTCGGGGGCGAGCCGCACGGGCCGGCCAGCAAGGAGATGACCTGGGTCGAGTCGGGAACGGTGACCTTGACCGTCGCGGGGCGCCGCTATGAGGTGGCCGCACCGCGGTGCGCCCGGTTTCCCGGCGGCCTGCCGCACTTCTACGCCAACGAGGGCACGGAGCCGGCGGTGATCACGATGATCGTCGTGATCCCGCCCGCCCCGTCCTGACCGGCTACGGGCAGGTCCGGCTCTGCCGCCGGGCTCGCGGCCTACTTGCGCCAGAGCAGGACGTTGCCGTCGATCACTGAGTTACCCTCCGCATCAGGGCTTGACCGGAGTCAGCGTAGATGCTTTGAGTTAAGCATGAGCGAGAACTGGGGGGCGGACGCGCGGGTGGGCGTGCCCATGATGCAAGTGATCGCGAAGCAGGTGAGCAAGGTCTCCGGCCGACCAAGAGAAGTGCGCCGGATCATCGACCAGCAATGGCTTGATGAGGAGTCGAAACAGCAGCTGCGCGAGATCTACCACGTGACGGACGCGGATCTGGCCGTGCACGGGCGCAAGGCTGCGTACGAGGCCCGCCGCAGGACGCGCGAGCGCTACGGCACCTCGGTGCCGACCGGCCCGTGCTATTGCGACGCCGAGCCGGTCGTGCAACCGTCCGGGCGCATCGAATGCCAGCGCTGCGGCGCCGAGTGGACCGCGTACGAGGTGCGCCGGGTCATCGACGCGCAGTTGCTGGACGAGGCCTCGAAACAGCAGCTGCGGGATACGTTCCGCGCGACGGACGCGGACTTGCTAGCGGACGAGCGGCGCGAGGAGGCCAGCTAGCCGGGCGTCCGCCCAGCCGGGACTCGGGGAAACCCGCGAGAACCCCTAAGGTCTCACAGGGCATATCACGGGCCGGTCCTAGGCTCCCCGGACATGAACGACGAAACCCCGACAATCCGTCCCACCAACCGGAACATATGCTCGATGGCGCCCGCCTGGCCCCGGCAGATCATGCCGGGCGCTTATGAGCCGATGACCTCGGACGAGCCGACGGCCAGCCCTCGGGCGGGAGGGCTGAGCGAACTCGCTGAAGAGATTGCCTGGCACCGGGCATTGCTAGCCGTTGAGTGGTGCCAGCGAGTCGCTGAGCTAGCCGCCCGGCGATGAAT
>DASYXX010000904.1:0-6325 GCA_035934395.1 Streptosporangiaceae bacterium | reverse complement strand
CGCGGCCGGGCCGGGCGACTCACCGGGGCGGGCCGGGCCCGCCAGCCGGGCCGCCGCGCTCGGCCTGGTCGCCGTCGGCGCACTGATCCGCGCCCTCTGGCGCCGCCTGGGCCCCTGAGCCTCTGCCCGCCGGGGGCGTCCGTTATGGGAAATTATCTTTGTCGCGGCTGTCCATCGCGGCTCTGGTCGTTCGTCGTGTGGTGACGAGCCCGGTCTGGCCGGGCTATCGACCACTGCGGAGGTGGCTATGAGTCTTCCCGAGATCGTGTCCCGCGAGGAGTGGCTGGCCGCGCGCGAGGAACTGCTGGTGCGGGAGAAGCAGCTCATGCGGCAGCGTGACGCGCTGAACGCCGACCGGCGGCGGCTGCCGATGGTGCGCATCGGCAAGGACTACGTGTTCGAGGGCCAGGACGGCCCGGCGAGCCTGCTGGACCTGTTCGGGGGCCGCAGCCAGCTGGTCATCTATCACCTGATGTTCGACCCGGCCTGGGAGAAGGCCTGCCCCGGCTGCACGGCGTCCATGGACGAGGTCTCCGCGGCCGTGCTCGCGCACCTGAAGCTGCGCGACACCACGTTCGCCGCGGTGTCCCGCGCCCCGTACGCGAAGATCGCCCCCTACGGGGCGGGGCGGCGGTGGGTGTTCCCCTGGTACTCCTCGCACGGCAGCGACTTCAACTACGACTTCCACGTCACGCTGGACGCGTCGGTCGCCCCGGTCGTCTACAACTACCGGACCCAGGCCGAGCTCGTGAAGCTCGACCCGGAGTGGGCTGACGAGGGCTCGTCCGAGATGCCGGGCTTCAGCTGCTTCCTGCGCGACGGTGACGAGGTCTTCCACACCTACTCCACCTACGCCCGCGGCACCGAGCAGGCCGACGGCACCTACGGGCTGCTCGACCTGACCGCGCTGGGCCGCCAGGAGGAGTGGGAGGAGCCGAAGGGCCGCGCGGCCAAGGTCTACCCGCCCGACCCCCGGCTGTTCCTGACGGACTGGTGACAGGCTTATGGTCCCCGTTCTGGTGCTGGCGGGCGGGGTGGCGATCGGGCTCGCCACCCTGGCGGGCGCGGCTGGCCCGCCGGTGAGCGGCTAGCCCGAATCGCTGCCACCAGGCCCACGGCCGCGGCGCTGATCGCCGCGGCCGTGACCGCGCTGGCCGTGCGCGGCGCCGGCTGACGCCGCCGCGCCGTCGCTGGTCCCCCGGGCACGCGCCCTGGCCCCCTAGAATCGGGCAGGTCCAGTCCAGGGGGAGGTGGCACCCGTGATCAGCGGCCGCGTGCTGATGTCGGCGCGGCCTCCGGGAGCATGACGACGCCGCACCCGTGGCGGACCCGGGTGCGCCGGGCCTGGCCGGTGGCCAAGTACCTCCTCGGCCTGGTGCTGGCGGCGCTCGCGTTCGAGCAGCTAGTCGGGCACAAGGGCGAGCTCACCGAGGCGGCGGTGGCGCTCGAGGGCCTGCACTGGGGCTGGCTGCTGCTGGCCGCGGCCGCCGAGGCCCTGTCGCTGCTGGCGTTCGCCCAGGTGCAGCGCAGGCTGCTGAGAGCGGGCGGGGCCAGCGTGACCCTCGGCGCGATGACCGCGATCACGCTCGCCGCCAACTCCATCACGAACTCGCTTCCCGCCGGGTCGGTCATCGCACCGGTGTACGCCTTCCGGCAATACCGGCGGCAGGGAGCCGACGAGGCCGTGTCCGGGTGGGCCGTGGTGGCGACGTTCGTGGCCGCGTCGATCACGCTCGGCGTGGTGGCCGCCACCGGCGCTGCCGTGGCCGGCGCCGAGGGGGCGAGCCTGGACCTGATCGGCGTGATCGTGGGCGTCCTGCTCCTCAGCCTGGCCATGGGAGTGGTCTTCGTCCAGAAGCAGGCGCTGGTGTGGGCGGTCACCGCGGTCCTGCGTCTGTGCCGGCGGCTGACCGGCTGGCCGCGAGGTGAGCCCGCCGCCCAGATCGACCGGATCATCCGCCGCCTGACGGCCGTACGCCTGTCACCGGGCCAGATGGGCAGCATCACGGCGCTGGCGCTGGCCAACTGGCTGCTCGACTGCGCCTGCCTGGCCCTGTCGTTCCTGGCGGTGGGAGCATCGGTGCCGTGGAAGGGACTGCTGCTCGCCTACGGCGCGGGCCAGCTGGCCGCGAACCTGCCGATCACGCCCGGCGGCCTGGGCGTGGTCGAGGGCAGCCTCACGATCGCGCTGGTCGCGTTCGGCGGGGCGGCGCCGACGACCGTGGTGGCGGTGCTCCTGTACCGGATCCTGAATTTCTGGCTGCCGCTCCCGGTCGGGTGGGGTTCGTGGGCGTGGCTGGCCTGGACCGGCGGGCGTCGGCCGCGGCCCACGACCGCCCCGCCCGACAGTGCCGACGCCCCTGGCACCCCCCATACCGGCACCGACGGCGGCCCAGCCGCGACGGGCCCGGCAGGCGACGGCGATATATCCCAGGCGGTCGGGGGATGAGGCCCCCCGCCCGGCGCTGGCCGCGGCGGCCGCTGGCGCTCGCCGTGTCGGTCGTGGTCGTGGTCGCCGGGACCGGGGCCTGCGGCGCGGGCCGCAACATCCTGGGCACGAACACCGGTCCGTGCTTCATGGCCCTGCCGACGGCCAGGCGGGCGGTGGAGGGACGCGGGAAGCTGGCCGGGGTGCGGCTGATCGACATCCCCAGGCTCACCAGCGCCCCAGGCGACCGGGCCGTGCGGGCGCTGCTCGACCTGATCGCCGTGCCGCTCCCCCGCGACGTCTGCCTGGTCGCCTACGCCGGATCCTTCACGCTCGGGCAGGTGGAGCAGCCCACCGGGCTGCTCCTGCCCGGGCCCGGAGGCGCGGGCCAGTACGCGATCGTCGTGGTAACGGCCCCGACGTCCGTGTTGCTCGGCACGTTCGTCGTGCGACGCCTGCCGCTGGATTTCACGCGCACGCACGTGGGCCTGTGACGCTGGTTCCCCAGCAGTCGCGGTCGCGGTGCAGGTCAGTCAGGTGGCTGGTGTCGGCGGCCGGGCGCCTGCTGGCCGTTACCGGTTTTCGGTCAGACCAGGCTCGAGTTCCGGCCTGTCCGCATTTGCTTGATCCCTTATAGTGGAGGATTTTTAGCTAATATGGTCGAAAATCTTCCACGATAACGGATCTTGGCCAGGCGGGCTCCGCCGCCAGCGCCGGGCGTCGCGGTTGGGCACCGTGCGAGTGTTGTCAGATAATGACAATCCTCAGTCCAGAGTTTCTTATCCCGTGAATCTTATACGCGCCGAGGAATGCCGTTAGCCTCCTTCACACCGTGCCATTGCTCAGCGTTTGAGGGGCCCTTGTCGCGAATATCCCTGCGCCGCCCGGCACGCTCGGCCGCCGTGGCGGCCGCGATCGCCGCGGTACTCGCCGCGATGCTTCCGGTCGGCGCCGCCGCGCAGGCGCGCGAGGTCGCCACGGCGGGGTTCCCCGGCGCGTACGTGGCGCTGGGCGACTCCTACACGTCGGGCCCGGGGATTCCCGACCAGGTCCCCGGCTCCTACCTGTGCTTCCGGTCCGATCACAACTATCCGTCGCTGGTCGCGCACGCGCTCAAGCCGACCTCGTTTACCGACGTCAGCTGCGCGGGCGCGACCACGGGCAGCATGACCGGCCTGCAAGGGCTGGCCGCGCCGCAGTTCAATGCGCTCGGCGTCCAGGACCGGCTGGTGACCGTCGGCATCGGCGGCAACGACGTCGGGTTCGCCCTGGTCGCAATCGTCTGCCTTGTCCTCGCCCCGCTCGATCCGAGCGGCGCGCCGTGCCGGGCGCATTACACCAGTGGGGGGACCGACCAGATCGCCGCCGCGATCGCGCAGACCGCGCCGAAGATCGCGGCGGTGCTGCAGGGCATTCACCAGCGCGCGCCCAGGGCGCGGGTGCTGCTGATCGGATACCCCGACATCCTGCCCGCGTCCGCCTCCGACTGCGCGCCCGGCGTCAACGACCCGCTGGCCGCCGGCGACATTCCGTGGCTCAACGGCGAGGAAAAGGCCCTCAACCAGATGCTGGCCAGGCAGGCCGCGGCCAACAACGCCACCTACGTTGATACCTATCGGTCCAGCATCGGCCACGACGCCTGCCAGGTGCCCGGCACCCGCTGGATCGAGGGCGTCGTCGACGCGCAGAACGCCTTTACCATCCACCCCAACGCGCTCGGCATGCTGGGCGACGCACGCCAGATCCTCGCCGTGCTGAAAGGCTGACTTCGGCATATCTTCCCAGCGAGCCTGCCGGGAGCGCACAATGGTGCGGTGAGCCATGGCCAGGTAGGAGCGGTGTGTCCGCAATGCGGCAGTGCCGCCGCCGTGCATTCGATCGGGGAACTGGCCAACATGGCCAGGAGCCAATTGGGCCAGCCCGGGTACGCCGGCCCGCCCCAGCCCGGGTATGCCGGCCCGCCCCAGCCCGGGAACACCGGGCAGCCGCAGGGCGGCGGATTCGGCGGCCCGCCCCAGCCCGGGAACACCGGGCAGCCGCAGGGCGGCGGATTCGGCGGCCCGCCCCAGCCGGGAAACACCGGGCAGCCGCAGGGCGGCGGGTTCGGCGGGCAGCCCCAGCCCGGGGCACCGCAGCCGGGCTACGCCGGGCCGCCGCAGCCGGGCGGACCCGTGCCCGGATACGCGCAGCAGCCGCGTCCCGGGCCGCCCGGCGGCTGGCGCGGCATCCGCTCGCGCACCCGCGGCGCCTCGGACGGCCCCGACCTCGGGCTCGGGGATCTTGGCGACGATATCGCCGGGGCGGCCATGGGGATCGCCGCCGGGGCCGCGGCGAAGTTCGTCGGCCGGGCGATCGGCCGCAAGGTGCAGGCCGCAATGAACGAGCGGGTGCTCCCGGCCATGGCCGCCAGGCAGCAGGACATCCTGCAGACGCAGATCGCGATCGCCGAGCGGCATCCCGACCTGCGCGCCTGCCTGACCGACAAGGTGATCTTCCTGGCCGGCGGCAGCCGCGTGCTGCCCATGCCGAACCTGGCCCGTTCCCTCACCATCGACCAGGCGGATGCCCTGGTCGCCCAGCTTCGGAACGGCTGAGCCGCCACAGGCAGGGGGTCGTACCCCGAGGGCTCAAGGCGCCCGGGCGATCGCCGCCTCGATCGCGGCCTGCACCGCGGCCGGGCGCTCCATGTGCGGCATGTGCCCGGCGCCGTCGACCAGGACGCGGACGGCGCCGGCCACCGCCTCGGCGTGCGCGGCCGGGATCACGCGATCGTCGCTGCCCCAGACCACCGTGACCGGGACCGTGCCGCCGAGCGCCGCGACGGCCGTGGCCGCGTCCGTTCGCTGCGCGTCGCCGTCGGGCAGGAGCAGCGCGCCCAGCAGGGCGTGCAGCGCCTCGTCGACCCCGTCCAGCCGCTTGTACGCGAGCAGGTCGTCGACCACCTGGCGGGTCACCAGGCTCTCGTCGGCGAACAGCTGGCCGACGACCGGCTTGAGCTCGCGCCGCGTCTGCGCGTCGGCGAACCCGCGCAGGTAGCCGGCGTTGATCTCCGGGCCGAAGCCGGACGGCGCGATCAGGGTGAGCGAGCCGATCCGCCGCGGGTCCCGGGTCGCGGCCGCGACCGCGACCGCCCCGCCCAGCGAGTGGCCGACCAGGTGGGCACGCTCGGCGCCGATATTGTCCAGAACCCCGAGGACCGCGTCGGCCAGGACGCCGACCGAGCCGTCGCCCACGTCCTTGGACGACGTGCCGTGCCCGGGCAGGTCGAGCGCGTACACCCGGTGCCGGGCGGCCAGCGGCTGCTGCAGGAACAGCCAGGAGTTGCGGTCCCCGCCGTAGCCGTGGACGAGGAGCACCACCTCGCCGGCCTGGCCGGCCCCGGCGTAGCGGATCTTCCGCCCGCCCACGCCGGCGGTCTCGACCGCGGGCTCGCCCGCGGCCTCGTCGGGCACGCCCGCGTCGATCACCGCGCGCGCCTCGGCCGCGGCGGCGTCGAGGGCGTCGTCGCTCACCCCGGCGGGGGCTAGCAGCGCGATCGTGCCACTGACCGGCACGTCCTCGCCGACCCGCGCGACGATCCGCCGCACGGTCCCGGCCTGGGCCGCCTCCAGCGTTCCCGCGATCTTGTCGGTCTCGATGTCCGCGATCTCGTCGCCGACGCCGACCTCGTCTCCCTCCGCCACGACCCACCCGGTGATCTTGCCAGCCCGCATCGACAGGCCCCACTTCGGCATCGCCACCGGCACGATCCGCTCATCGGTCACCGGGTCCACCCGGTCACGGTCTTCACCGCGTTCACGATCCGCTGCGCGTCGGGTATGTACAGGTCCTCGAGCGGGCCCGAGAACGGCACCGGCGTGTGCGGCGCCGTTACCATCTCGACGGGAGCCTGCAGCG
>DASYXX010000801.1:0-1753 GCA_035934395.1 Streptosporangiaceae bacterium | reverse complement strand
CGAGGATCGCCGCGGGCAGAGTGCGGAGGCATCGTGCGAGGATCGCCGCGGGCAGAGTGCGGAGGCATCGTGCGAAAATGAGCCGGGCAACGACGCCGAGCGACGGGATTCACGCTGATGGCTGGTAAGGGCGGGGGTGGGCGTCGCGACGCGGCTGCGCCGCAGGCTGAGGACCGGGCACCGGCTGAGCGCGAGGCCAACGGCGATCACGGGGCCGGCGCCGGGTCCACGACGGGCGAGGTGACCCCGCACGGCGAGGGGATCGAGTGGGAGTACGCGCCCGCGCCCGAGTCGCGAGAGATCGTCACCCTGGCGCCGGAGTACGGCCTGTTCCTGAACGGCGAGTTCGTCCCCGCCGCCAGCGGGCAGCTCTTCGCAACGGTCAACCCCGCCACCGAGGAGCCACTCGCCCGGGTGTCCGAGGCCGGCGCGGAGGATGTCGACCGCGCCGTGGCCGCCGCGCGCGCCGCGTTCGAGCAGGTCTGGGGGCCGATGCCGGGGGCCGAGCGGGCCAAGTACCTGTACCGGATCGCCCGCATCCTGCAGGAGCGGTCCCGCGAGTTCGCGGTGCTGGAGAGCCTGGACAACGGCAAGCCGATCAAGGAATCGCGCGACGTCGACGTCCCGCTGGCCGCGGCGCACTTCTTCTACCACGCCGGCTGGGCGGACAAGCTGGAGCACGCGGGATTCGGGCCGTCGCCGCATCCGGTCGGCGTGGCCGGCCAGGTGATCCCGTGGAACTTCCCGCTGCTCATGGCCGCGTGGAAGCTGGCGCCCGCGCTCGCCGCCGGGAACACGTGCGTGCTCAAGCCCGCCGAGACCACGCCGCTGACCGCGCTGCTGCTGGCCGAGGTCTGCCAGCAGGCCGGGCTGCCGCCGGGGGTGGTGAACGTGCTGACCGGAGCGGGGGAGACCGGCGCGGCCCTGGTGGCGCATCCCGGCGTGGACAAGGTCGCGTTCACCGGGTCGACCGAGGTCGGCAAGCAGATCCGGCGCACGGTCGCGGGCTCGCAGAAGCGGCTGACCCTCGAGCTCGGCGGCAAGGCGGCGAACGTGGTGTTCGACGACGCTCCGGTCGAGGCGGCGGTCGAGGGGATCGTGAACGGGATCTTCTTCAACCAGGGCCACGTCTGCTGCGCGGGCTCCCGGCTGCTGGTGCAGGAGTCGGTCGCCGACGCGGTGACCGCCCGGCTGCGGGACCGGCTCGGCACGCTCCGGCTCGGCGACCCGCTGGACAAGAACACCGACATCGGCGCGATCAACTCGCGGCAGCAGCTCGACAAGATCCGTGAGCTGTCCGACGCCGGGGAGGCCGAGGGCGCGGAGCGCTGGTCCCCGCCGTGCGAGCTGCCGCAGCGCGGCTTCTGGTTCCCGCCGACGGTGTTCACCGGGGTCAGCCAGTCGCACCGGATCGCCAGGGAGGAGATCTTCGGCCCGGTGCTCTCTGTGCTCACGTTCCGCACCCCGGAGGAGGCGGTCACTAAGGCCAACAACACCCCGTACGGCCTGTCCGCCGGGGTCTGGACGGACAAGGGCAGCCGGATCCTGTGGCTCGCCCAGCGGCTGCGGGCCGGCGTGGTGTGGGCCAACACCTACAACAGGTTCGACCCCGCGAGCCCGTTCGGCGGGTACCGGGAGTCCGGCTTCGGGCGGGAGGGCGGCAGGCACGGGCTGGCCGCGTACCTCGATGCCTGATCAGAAGCCATCGGGCGGGGAATCACCTGCCCCAGCCGGGGCGCGGGGGGGTCTGGGG
>DASYXX010000799.1:0-1729 GCA_035934395.1 Streptosporangiaceae bacterium | reverse complement strand
TGGCCGTCCGCGGCGGCTCCGCCGGGCCCGGAGGCCGCCACGGCCACCGCGCGGCCGGGGGGCGCCGCCGCGGAGCAGGCGGGATTCGGTGCCGCCGACCTCGGCCGGGGCGGGGGCGAGAGCGACGTGGTGATACCAGTTGTGGCCGAGCCCGCGTCAGATACGCCCATCGCTCGCGCGGCCCGCGCGGCTCTGGCGGCCCGGTCGGGCAGCCCGGCCTGGCCGCGCCCGAGGGCCTGCCGGACCATCACGATCGCGAACCAGAAGGGCGGCGTAGGGAAGACGACGACGGCGGTCAACCTGGCCGCGAGCTTGTCGCTACACGGGTCGCGAGTGCTGGTCATCGACCTGGACCCGCAGGGCAATGCCTCGACCGCGCTCGACGTCGATCACCGCTCGGGCACGGTCTCCGTCTACAACGTGCTCGTGGACGGGCAGCCGCTCTCGGATGTCGTCCGCCCCGTATCCGGCATCCCGCAGCTGTACTGCGCTCCGGCCACGATCGACCTCGCGGGAGCGGAGATCGAACTGGTCCCGCTGGTGGCGAGGGAGTCGCGTCTGGTCAGGGCGCTGGCTGGGTTCGACTCCACGGGGCTGGACTACATCTTCATCGACTGCCCTCCGTCGCTGGGGCTGCTGACGGTGAACGCGCTGGTGGCCGCGCCGGAGGTACTAATTCCGATTCAGTGCGAGTACTACGCGCTCGAGGGCCTCGAGCAGCTGCTGCGCACGGTGGACCTGGTCAAGAGCCACCTCAATCCGAGCCTCACGGTCTCGACCATCCTGCTGACGATGTATGACGGGCGGACCCGGCTCGCGTCGCAGGTGGCCGAGGAGGTCCGGGGGCACTTCGGCGAGATCGTCCTGCGGTCGATCATCCCGCGCAGCGTGCGGGTGTCCGAGGCTCCGAGCTACGGCCAGTCCGTCATCACCTACGATCCGGGATCCTCGGGGGCGCAGGCCTACCTGGAGGCGGCGCGGGAAATGGCGCACCGCAACGCCGCCAGGGCCTGAGCCCGCCAGGCCAGGGCAGGCCGCAAACTTCGCCGGAGCCTGCCATTATCAAATGCTTGTTTGAATAATCGCTTCGGTCTGGGAACTCAACTCCGGTTCCTGCCCCGGGCAGCGCCGGGCCGTTACGGGATGGGGTCGGCTTCCCGGCCATCGCCTGGCAGGATTGCTCCAGGGCCACGGGCTTTCTGCGAGTCGGCGACCCAGACGATTGAGCTGAGCGGAAAACGGGCTGGCGTTACGTACGCCGTGCGCGAGCGGATTGCGAGGAGAGGCAATGCCTCAGCAGAAGCGCGGACTGGGCAAGGGACTCGGGGCGCTCATTCCGACGGTGTCCGCGATCGCGGACCCGGGCCAGCCCTACCCCGTTTCTCCGGACGGCCAGCCGGGTGACGTCGGCGCCTACTTCGACGAGATACCGGTCGGCGCGATAACACCCAATCCGCGGCAGCCGCGACAGGTCTTCGACGAGGAGACGCTCGAGGAGCTCGCGGCGTCTATCGGGGCCGTGGGCCTGCTGCAGCCGGTCGTCGTCCGCAAGGTCATGCCCGGGCATTACGAGATCGTCATGGGCGAGCGGCGGTGGCGGGCCTGCGAGCGCGCGGGCCTGTCGCAGATCCCGGCGATCGTCCGGGAGACACCGGACGACGACATGCTCAGGAACGCGCTGATCGAGAACCTGCACCGGGAGCAGCTGAACCCGCTCGAAGAGGCCGCC
>DASYXX010000533.1:0-4009 GCA_035934395.1 Streptosporangiaceae bacterium | reverse complement strand
CCCGCGGCGCGCCGAGCTGGCGGGCCTGTGGGATCAGCTCGTGCAGGCGCTGGTCACGCTCGCCCGCAACGGCCTCGCGCATGGCGACCTGTCCGCCTTCAACCTGCTCGTCCACCGCGGCCGGCTCGTCTTGATCGACCTGCCCCAGGTCATCGACGTGATCGCCAACCCGCGCGGCGGGGAGTTCCTGGACCGGGACGCCGCCAACGTGGCCCGGTGGTTCACCGCGCGCGGGCTGGCCGGGGGCGCGCCCGCCCCCGGCGACCTAGCCGCGCTGCTTCGGCGAGAGGCCCGCCTGGATTAGGTGCCCGGAGTTGACCGCCGTCAGCAGGAAGTCGACTAGCTGCTCGGCGTAGCGGGTGGCGTCGGCGCGCAGCGTGTCGCGCAGGTCCTTGGGCGCGGCATGGGCGTGGGTCGTCGCCCCGCCCACGAGCGTGTCGAGCAGCAGCGTGATGGACGTGCCCTCGGGAATCTCGCCGCGGTCGATGCCGCGGCGCACGATGCCGCGCGCCGCCAGGACCTGGGACTTCTGCAGCGCGTCCAGCTGCTCGGCGAGGCCGGGGATCAGGTCGCCCTCCAGGCGCAGCCGCAGGGCCGCGCGGCCGGCGTCGCCGAGGTACAGGTCGAGCATCTGGCAGGCCAGCCTGACCAGGTCCTCGCGCAGCGAGCCGGTGTCGACCTCGGCGATCGGGCCGACCCGCCGCCGCAGCGCCTCGACGAGGAGGGCTTCCTTGGTCGGCCAGCGAAGGTAGATCGAGGCCTTGCCGACGCAGGCGCGCTTGGCCACGGCCTCCACGCTGAACCCGGCCCAGCCGGCCTCGCCGAACAGCGCCACCGCGGCGTCCGCGACGCGGCGGTCCACGTCGGGGTCGCGCGGGCGGCCCGCGTGCGCTGTGCTGACCACTCGCCGGTCACCTCTTCGCCGGTGAGGCTTGCCGAACGATCGCCGTCAGCATAGTCCGTGATGTCACCGGCACCGTACGTTCAGTAAGCCGCGGGCCCCCTGCCTTCCTCCGTCCTCAGGCTGGCGTCGGTGCCGTCGCTCCGCGCTGATCACGCAGATCCCGGCGCCGGGCCACCTGCAGGACCGCGCCCCAGTGCCGCCGCAGCCGCCCGTCGGCCCGGAGCGCGAGCCGGCGCCGGATCTCGCCGTAGAGGCGGTCACGCTTTGGCGCACTCATCGCGATGTGACCGGAGAACGTGTCCAGCAGCCGGAGGTACTCCGCGGCGGTGTACCTGATCTCCCAGTCGTAGTGACGCACGGTCACGTCCCCGAACCAGCCGCTGCCCTCGATCTCGGCGGCAATGCCGGGCAGTTCGCCGGGCCGGTGCTGCGTGGCCGCGCCGGGCGGCGGTCCCTCGCCGATCTCGTCGTAGACGTCCTGAATCTCGTCAAAAAAGGGGTCACCGCCCTCCGGAAACACGTGCAGGGCCTCCCAGACGGCGAGGTGCCCGCCGGGGCGCAGCACCTCCCACGCGCGCCGGTATCGCGCCGCGGGGTCGACCCAGTGCCACGCGGTCGCCGCGAACACCAGGTCGAAGCCGCCCTCGGTCGGCGGCGGCCAGGTCTCGAAGCTGCCTTCGATGACCTCCACGCCGCGGAAGTCCGCGAGGTTCTGCCGGGCGGCCGCGGCCAGCGCGGCCCCGATCTCCACGCAAGTGACCCGGAAGCCGCGCCGGGCCAGGGGGATCGTGGCCTTGCCCGTGGCGCACCCGATTTCCAGGAGCCTGTCACCCGGCCGGATGCCCGTCATCAGCACCAGGTCGTCGTACAGCGCTTCCGGGTAATCGGGCCGCGACTGCTGATAGAGGCCGGCTGCGGAGTCGAAGGTAGCCCTGAGGCTGAGCCGGTCAGCTGCCACCCGGCCATCATCGCAAAGGCGGGCAGGCGGGGCTTGCGGGGGGAGGGTCGGCGCGGGAGGTGCACGGTGGTCCAGGATACGTACATGGACGATAACCGGGCCCGGACCCTGCTGCAGGACGAGCGCGCCGAGGTGCTGAGCTCGCTGCAGCGCACCGAGGCGGACGCGCAGGCCGACCGGGCTACCGAGGACGAGGAGGGCGTCGACGTCTCCGATCCCGCGGTGTCGCTGACCGCCGAGGGCATGGACGACGCGATCGCGGAGAGCCTGCGGGACCGGCTGGCAGCGATCGACCGGGCGCTGCGGCGGCTGGACGAGGGCACCTACGGGCGATCGGTCCGCAGCGGCGTGCCGATCCCCGACGAGCGCCTGGAGGCCGACCCCGCGGCGGAGCTCACGGTCGAGGAGGCGCGAGCGTAGCAAGTAAGTCAGCAAGCTACGTTCCTGCCCTTTGACATCCTCCCGCTGTGATGGCGGGATTTGAGCCTCTACCCCAGAAGGAGCATAGGTTGGGGTTCGCGGTTCATCCGCCCGCCCAGTGGCGAGCGTCCCCGCGCAGTCACCGCATGCCCTGCGGCGATGTTCCTGGCCGCGTTCACGTCAGCGTGGCCGGTGTATCGGCAAGCCGTGCAGCGGAACAGCGCTTGGCTCTCGCGGCTGCTCGCTGCCACGTGCCCGCACTTCGAGCATCGCTGGCTGGTGAACGCGGGATCAGTCTTCTCCACCCGACCGGGGGCTTTGTCTTCCAGCCGGCGGGCCAGCAGGCCCCACCCCGATGCCAGGATGCCTCGGTTCAGCACGGTCTTCTGCCGAATATTGCGCCCAGGTTCGTCGATAGTCCCTCGCGCCGAGCGGGTCATGCCCGTGACGCGCAGGTCTTCGATTCGGATGATGTCGAACCGGCGGGCGAGGTCGGTGGAGGTTTTCTCGACCCAGTCCTTGCGCCGGTCGAATTCGCGGGCTCGCAGCCGGGCGATCGCGACCTTGACGCGCTGGCGCCGGTTCGAGCCCTTGCGTGCGCGCGCCAGCTTACGCTGGAGGCGCCGCAGCCGACTCTGCTCAGTGTGGCGCAGGCGGGGACAATGCAGCAGTTCACCCGTGGACAGTGCTGCCGACACGACCACCCCGCGGTCGATGCCGACAATCTCGCCAGTGCCCGGGGCGGGGATGGGCTGGGGGATGGCGGCGAAGGCGATGTGCCACCGTCCGGCGCGGTCGCGGGTGACCCGGTAGGACTTGGCTTCGGGGACGGTGCGGGACCAGCGGAACCGCACCCAGTCGGCCTTGGGGATCCAGATCTCGCCGGTCTTGCGGGACAGTCGGCGGATGCGGCCGGGCTTGACCGCGACGATCCGGAAGCCTTCGTCTCGACCTTCCTTGCGCCAGGTGGGCTTGCGGTGGGTGCCGGCGAAGTAGTTCGCCATCGCCTGGGCGAAGTCGCGCAGTGCCTGCTGCTGCACCATTTGGCTGCCGACGGCCAGCCATTGGTATTCGGCGCGGGCCTGAGTCAGCTGAGCGGCCTGCGTGCAGTAGCCGGGCGCGGCACAACGGCCGGGCCGCCACCAGGATTGCTGCTCGACCGGCAAGTTCCACATGTACCGGGCGTGGGCGCAGTGCCGCCGCAGGACGACTTCCTGTTCTGGCGTCGGCATGAGCCGGTAGCGGGACATGATTCAAATCTAGTAGCGAACACTGACATTCTTGAGGAGGTGAAGCGGCGATTCCTCCCCGGCCTGATGGCCGGACTCTGCGCGCCGTGAAGCCAATGACAAACAAGGTCGCGATAGTCACCGGCGGCGGCACGGGCATCGGCCGGGCGTCGGCGCTCGCATTAGGGCGGGCCGGGTACGCGGTCGTGATCGCCGGCCGCCGACCGGGGCCGCTGGAGCAGACCGTGCGCGACGGGGCGGCGGGCGGATCCGCGATGCTGGCCGTGACCGCGGACGTCAGCGACCCGGGCGACGTCCAGCGGCTCTTCGATCAGGCGCAGAGCCAGTTCGGCCGTTTGGACGTGCTGTTCAACAACGCGGGGCGGGGCCTGCCGCCGGTGCCGCTCGAGGACGTGTCGTTCGCCGACTGGCAGTCGGTGGTCGGCGTGAACCTGACCGCGGCGTTCCTGTGCACCCAGGCCGCGTTCCGGGTGATGC
>DASYXX010000718.1:0-6050 GCA_035934395.1 Streptosporangiaceae bacterium | reverse complement strand
GACGTTGCTGTTGCCTGCGGTTACGGAAACATGTTTCACTCTGATTCGTGAATCAGCCGCTGCGCGCGCCGCTGGAGATCGGGTTCGACTACACCCGCTCGCTCGGCCCGACGCTGAGCCAGTTCATGACCGCCCTGGCCGACCGGCGCATCCTGGGGTCGCGCGGCGCCGACGGGCGCGTGTACGCCCCGCCGTTCGAGTACGACCCGGTCACGCTCGCGCCGCCGGGCGAGCTGGTGCCGGTCGGGCCCGAGGGAAGCGTGACGACCTGGTCGTGGGTGCCCGAGCCGCTGGAGGGCCAGCCGCTCAGCCGCCCGTTCGCGTGGGCGCTGATCCGCCTGGACGACGCGGACACCGCGATGCTGCACGCGGTCGACGCGGGGTCGGCCGGGGCGATGCGGACCGGGATGCGGGTCCGGGTGCGGTGGGCCGAGGCCACCGTCGGCCACATCCGCGACATCGCCTGCTTCGATCCCCTTCCCGAGCCGAAGGGCGCCGACGCCGCCTGGACTGAGGAGCGAGGAGCTTGCGACGAGCGACGAGGGAAGGCGGCGTCTCTAAAGGCGCCCGGAGGCGAGCAAGAAAACACAGTCACCATGATCACCACGCCGGTGCGGCTGCACTACGAGCACACCGCCTCGCCCGAGGAGAGCAGGTTCCTGCGCGGCCTCGCCGACGGCAAGCTGCTCGGCCAGCGCTGCCCGGCCTGCGGCAAGGTCTACGTCCCGCCGCGCGGGGCGTGCCCCACCGACGGGGTTCCGACCACAGACGAGGTCGAGCTTGCCGACCGCGGCACCGTCACGACGTTCTGTGTGGTTAATGTCCCTTATCCCGGGCAGCGGGTCACCCCGCCCTACGTGGCCGCCGCGGTGCTTCTCGACGGCGCCGACATCCCGTTCCAGCATCTGATCCTGGGCTGCGAGCCGGGCGAGGTCCGGATGGGCATGCGAGTCCGGGCGTTCTGGAAGCCCAGGCACCAGTGGGGGACCACGCCGGAGAACATCGACCACTTCTACCCGACCGGCGAGCCGGACGCGCCCTACGAGACCTACGCCCACCACTTGTAAAGGACGCCTGCACCGTGAACGAGCCGACGGGGCGCGGCGCCGCCTGGACTGAGGAGTGAGGAGCGGGGCTTGCGACGAGCGACGAGGGAAGGCGGTGCCTCAAAGGCGCCCCGGAGGCGAGCGAACCAGGAGACACCGTGACCGACGTCGCCGTCATCGGCTTCGCCCAGTCCCCGGTCATGCGCCGGGGCGAGGGCACGACCAGCGGGGTGGAGATGCTCGTGCCGATCTTCGCCGAGGTGCTGGCCAGCACCGGGCTGGCCCGCCGCGACATCGGCTTCTGGTGCTCAGGCTCCTCGGACTACCTGGCCGGGCGGGCGTTCTCTTTCGTGGGGGCGGTGGACGCCATCGGGGCGTTCCCGCCGGTCATGGAATCGCACGTGGAGATGGACGCCGCCTGGGCGCTCTACGAGGCCTGGGTGAAGATCCTCACCGGCGAGGCCGACGTCGCGCTGGCCTACGGCTTCGGCAAGTCCTCGGCCAGCGAGCTGCGGCGGGTGCTGTCCCTGCAGCTCGACCCGTACCTGCTGGCCCCGCTCTGGCCCGACTCGGTCAGCATCGCCGCGCTGCAGGCCAGGCTCGGCATCGAGGCGGGGATCTGGAGCGAGAAGGACATGGCCGAGGTCGCGGCGCGCAGCCGCGCCGCCGCGGTGACGAACCCGCGGGCGCAGCTGTCCGGCGAGGTCTCCGCCGAGGAACTGCTCGGCCAGCCCTACGTCGCCGAGCCGCTGCGCGCGCACGACTGCGCGCCGGTCGGCGACGGGGCCGCGGTCGTGATCCTCGCCTCCGGCCAGCGGGCCCGCGAGCTGTGCGCGCGCCCGGCCTGGATCACCGGCTTCGAGCACCGGATCGACTCGGCGTCGCTGGGCGCCCGCGACCTGACCACCTCGCCGTCCGCGGCCGAGGCGGGCCGCGCGGCCGGGTCGTCCGGGGCGGCGGGCAGGCGGGAAATTGAGGTCGCGGAACTGCACGCGCCGTTCACGCACCAGGAGATTATTCTCCGTAACGTCCTGGGTCTGGGCGGGGCCGCAACGGTCAATCCATCCGGCGGCGTCCTGGCCGGCAACCCGATGTTCGCCGCTGGCCTGGCGCGGATCGGGTCGGCGGCACAGGAGATCATCTCCGGCCGGGCCGAGCGCGCGCTCGGCCACGCCACCAGCGGCCCGGCCCTGCAGCAGAACCTCGTGTGCGTGATGGAGGCGGGATGAAGCAGCCAGCGGCGGTCCTCGGGGTCGGGCAGACCCGGCACCGGGCCCGGCGCAGCGACGTCTCCATCGCCGGGCTCTGCCGCGAGGCCGTGGACCGGGCCCTGGCGGACGCGGGCGCCGCCCACGCCGACATCGACGCGGTGGTGGTCGGGAAGGCGCCGGACCTGTTCGAGGGCGTGATGATGCCCGAGCTGTACCTGGCGGACGCGCTCGGCGCCGTCGGCAAGCCGCTGCTGCGCGTGCACACGGCGGGCTCGGTCGGCGGGGCGACCGGGATCGTGGCCACCAGCCTGGTCCAGGCGGGCCTGCACCGGCGGGTGCTCGCGGTCGCGTTCGAGAAGCAGTCGGAGTCGAACGCCATGTGGGCGCTGTCGATCGCGCCGCCGTTCAGCATGCCGGTGCTGGCCGGGGCCGGCGGGTACTTCGCGCCGCACATCCGCGCCTACATCCGCCGCAGCGGCGCCCCCGAGCACATCGGCGCGATGGTCGCGGTCAAGGACCGGCGCAACGGCAGCCGCAACCCGTACGCCCACCTGCAGCAGCCCGACATCACGCTGGAGTCGGTGCGCTCCTCCCCCATGCTGTGGGACCCGGTCCGCTACGACGAGACCTGCCCGTCGTCCGACGGCGCGTGCGCCGTGGTCATCGGCGACCAGGCGGCGGCCGGGGCGGCGCAGGCCGGCGGCCGTCCCGTGGCCTGGATCCACGCCACCGCGATGCGCACCGAGCCGACGATGTTCTCGGGCAAGGACCACGTCAACCCGCGCGCCGGGGCCGATTGCGCGGCCGCGCTCTGGCGGCAGGCCGGCATCACCGACCCGCTGGAGCAGATCGACGTGGCCGAGATCTACGTCCCGTTCTCCTGGTTCGAGCCGATGTGGCTGGAGAACCTCGGCTTCGCCGCCGCGGGCCAGGGATGGCGGCTGACCGAGGCCGGGGAGACCGAGATCGGCGGGAAGCTCCCGGTCAACCCGTCCGGCGGCGTGCTCAGCTCCAACCCCATCGGGGCGTCGGGCCTGCTGCGGTTCGCCGAGAGCGCGCTCCAGGTCATGGGCAAGGCCGGGGCGCACCAGGTGCCGGGGGCACGCACCGCCCTGGGCCACGCCTACGGCGGCGGTTCCCAGTACTTCTCCATGTGGGTGGTGAGCGACTCGCCTGCTGCGTAAGCCCTGCTTTTCCGCGTGGCCGCCGAACTCGCTGCGCATCGCGGAGAGCACCTTGTCGGTGAACTCCCCGAGCCCGCGTGACTCGAACCTCTCGATGAGGGCCGTGGTGATCACCGGAGCGGGCACGCTTTCATCGATCGCGGCCTGGACGGTCCAGCGGCCCTCACCGGAGTCTGACACCCGCCCGGTGAATTCCTCCAGCTGGGGTGAGCGGGCCAGCGCGTCGGCGGTCAGGTCCACCAGCCACGATCCGACGACCGAGCCTCGCCGCCAGACCTCCGCGACCTCGGCGACGTCGATGTCGTACCGGTAGGCCGCCGGGTCACGCAGCGGCGCGGTCTCGGCGTCAACGAGACGGGCGGTCTCGCCCACGTTGGCATGCCTGATGATCGACAGCCCTTCCCCGATCGCGGCCATCATCCCGTACTCCACCCCGTTGTGGACCATCTTTACGAAGTGGCCGGCACCGCTGGGACCGCAATGCAGGTACCCCTCCGGCGCGCTCCCGTCGCGGGTCCGGCTCGGCGTCGGCTCCGCGCTGCCCCGGCCGGGGGCGATGCTCTTGAAGATCGGGTCGAGCCGGGCGACCGCCTTCTGCTCGCCGCCGATCATGAGGCAGTAGCCGCGCTCCAGGCCCCACACCCCGCCGGAGGTACCGCAGTCCACGTAGTGGACCTGGTGCGCGGCGAGTTGCCCGGCGCGGGCGACGTCGTCGCGGTAGTACGAGTTCCCGCCGTCGATCACCACATCATCCGGGTCGAGCAGCGGAATCAGCTGGTCAAGCGTGGACTGCACGGTCGCGGCCGGCACCATGAGCCAGATCGCACGCGGCCTGTCGAGTTTCGCCACCAGATCCGCAAGCGAGCTCGCGCCGACCATGCCCTCGGCGGCGAGCCGCTGCACGGTGCTCTCGGTGCGGGCGTATCCGACGCACCGGTGGCCGTCCTGCATGAGCCGGCGGACCAGGTTTGCGCCCATCCTGCCCAGCCCAACCATGCCAACCTGCATGGGTCTCTGCGTTGTCACGATGGTCCCCCTCATGTTCCCGTGCGATCTGCGTTACCCGCGCGGGCGGGAATCCGAACTTCCTCGAGAGCTGTTTGAGCGGCGCGGAGGCAGCGAACATACGGGTTGCGGGGCCCGCTCGGCGGGTAGTTGTTTGCGGGAGGTAGGCACGGGAAAGGCCATGGATGCTGGAGTGAACTATCCCTGGTTCAGGTACGGCTGGGACTTTGGGCCCGCGCCTTCCGGGTGGCGGAGCGGGAATGACCCTGCCTGGGTCCCGCATATCGGCCAGCACTTGCAGCACATGGCCGCGCTCGGAATTAGCGTGATCCGCTGGTTCATCCTCGGGGACGGTCTCACCTACGGCACGGGCCCTGACGCGCCGAAGCTCGATCCCTTTGCGACGCGCGAGAGGGCAGGCTGGAGGTTTGGTCCTCCCGCCCTGGCCAGGGAGTTCCGGGAACACTTTGAGGCATTGCTGCAGAGTTTCGCGGCCCAGAGCGCGGGGCCACATCCCGTCCGCCTTCTGCCCGTGCTGGTTGACTATAAGTTCTGCGAGCCGGGCACTTATCCGGTGGATAAGGAGAATCCCGCCCTCCCGCAGGGAGTTCCGGACGCAGGCTGGGTGAAGGGCGGACGGGTGGAGGCCATTACCGCCAACCGCGGGCGATTTATCGAACAGGTGCTCTGGCCGCTTCTGCGGCTGTCCTCCGGTTACCGGGATGCTATCTACGCCTGGGACGTCTTCAACGAGCCAGAGTGGGTTACCAGCGGCTGGCATCCGGATCGCAGGAACGACCACCCGGTGAGTGAGAGCGAAATGCGGGCGTTTCTGGAGGACAGCATGTCTGCGATCCGCCAGGCAGGTTTCAAGGCTACCATTGGCTTCAGCGTGATGGACACCATCCGCCAGACCCGCCTGTATGCTGACATCAACCAGTTTCATCACTACACGGACGGCAGCCGTTCTCTCGAACGGAGCCCTTTTGATCCGCGCCATCCTGGCATCATCGGCGAGTTCGCCACATCGACGGCCGAGGACACCTGGCCTGAGCTGCGCCAGCGAAGCCAGCGCATTCTAGAGCGGCTGAGACTTGCGGAAAGCCAGGGCTATGTCCTCGCCCTAGCCTGGTCATTCCAGGCTACGGACCGGCACACCTCCTGGACTCTCCAGGCCGAGAATGACATCGAGTGCTTCACCCAAGGACGGAACTGCCGCTAATGGCGGCTGCGGGGGGTCAGGCGTAGCTGACCGGGAGGCGCTTGATGCCGTTCAGCCAGCCGGAGCGCAGCCGCACCGGGTCGCCGGCCCGGCGGATGCCCGGCATGGTGTCAGCGATCGCGCTGAAGATCAGCTCGATCTCCAGCCGGGCCAGGCTGGCGCCCAGGCAGAAGTGCGCGCCGCTGCCGCCGAAGCCCAGATGCGGGTTAGGGCTCCGCCGGATGTCGAAGCATTCCGGGTGGTCGAACACCTCCTCGTCGAAGTTGGCCGACCGATAGAACAGGCCCACCCGCTGCCCGGCCCGGATCTGCTGGCCGCCCAGCGTGGTGTCGGCGAGCGCGGTGCGCTGGAACACGGTCACCGGCGTGGCCCAGCGGATGAT
>DASYXX010000709.1:0-22524 GCA_035934395.1 Streptosporangiaceae bacterium | reverse complement strand
CCGCTGCGGCGCGCCGTGCCCCGGTCACAGCGCGGCCGCAGCGGGCGTCCATCGCGGGCTCCGGCTTATGCCGCAGAGTCCCGACGGGGTCCGTTGGACTCGGCCTGATCGTCATCCGGGTAGTTGTACCAGGCAGGATCGTCACCCGGACGGCGCACGTACAGGCCGGTCAGCAACCGCCCAGCCAGCGTTATCCGGTCAGGAGCCTCGCGGCTCAGCCTCGCTCTGCGGTCCTCACGGCGACTCGCCAGGCTCACCAGGAAGACAATCCCGGTGAGCACCCCCGTGATGAAGACCACACTGATCACTAGTACCTCGACGGCCGTCATAGCTGATCCCCCTTTCTTCCGATCAGCGGCTGACTCCGCGGCTCCGACCTCCTGGCTCGTAGGCGGGGCTGGGTTGTGACCTGGCGGGTGAGGTTCGGGAGTTTCTTGCCTGCGGTCCTTGTGCGCCCAAGCGCCTGGACTGCTAGGCTGGCCCCCATGAACCCTGCCGTTCAAGCCATCCCAACCTTTGGGATAGCATCATGCTGACATCCCGGCCAGGTAGATGGCAATGGGATAAGCCCAAATATTCTGATGAGTTGGACGAGTGGAATGATCCTTTTAAGCCCAGCTGCCCCCACCATCGGTGCAGTTGGGACCTCTGGGAGGCTAGATGCCTGACCCCATGTACCGGCAGATCGCCGAGGATCTGCGCCAGAAGATCGAGTCAGGCGAACTGGGCCACGGTGATCAGCTGCCCACCGAGCTAGAGCTCAGAGAGCGCTACGAGGCGTCGCGTAATACGGTCCGCGACGCCGTCAAGTGGCTCATCACCCGCGGCCTGGTCGAGACGCGTCCAGGTCAGGGGACCTTCGTGGTCGAGAAGATCGACCCGTTCATCACCACGCTAACGGCCGAGCTGGAGACCGGGCTGGGCGGCGAGGATACGGCCTACGCCTCGGAGGTGGCGGCTCGGCAGAGAAGGCCGACGGTTACCGCCCCGCGGATAGAGATCCTGCGGGCGAGCGAGCTGATCGCGAGCGAACTGCGGCTCGATGCGGGCTCAACGATCGTCAGCCGGGGGCAGCGGCGCTACATCGACGACACGCCCTGGTCACTGCAGATCACCTTCTACCCGATGCGCCTCGTCGAGCAAGGCGCCGTACGGCTCATCCAGGCCCAGGACATGCCCGCCGGCACGGTTCGCTACCTCGAGGAAGTGCTGGGGATCAGGCAAGTCGGCTGCCGCGACAAGATCACGGTACGTGCGCCGGACGCGAACGAGACCGCGTTCTTCAAGCTGCCCGACGACGGTCGCGTCGCCGTGTTCGAGATCTTCCAGACAGGCTTTGACGAGCAGGGCACGCCGATCCGGCTCACCGTCAGCGTCTACCCCGCGGACCGGAACCAGTTCGCCGTCGACATAGGCCGGGTACCCGATTTAGCCCCGGTCCCGGCCTTTGGATAGTGATGCGACCAAGACTCTCCTGGAGAAGCCGTGGCTGATCCCATATACCGGCAGATCGCCGAGGATCTGCGCCAGAAGATCGAGTCAGGCGAGCTGGGCCACGGGTCCCAGCTGCCCACAGAGCTCGAGCTCAGAGACGAGTACGAAGCCTCACGCAATACCGTCCGTGACGCCGTGAAGTGGCTGACCACCCGGGGACTGGTGGAGACCCGTCCGGGCCAGGGAACGTTCGTTGTCTCCAAGATCGACCCGTATGTCACCATCCTGACCGGTGAGGCGGATGCATCAGCGGGAGATGGTGACATCTACATCAACGAGGTGACGGCCAGGCTCAGGACGCCGACCACCTCGGATCCCCGCGTAGAAATACAGCAGGCAACGGACGTCGTGATCGAGGCACTGCTGGTCGAGGAAGGTTCTACGGTCGTCAGCCGGCACCAGAAGCGGTACATCGACGGCATACCGTTCTCACTGCAGACATCCTTCTATCCGATGAGCCTCGCAGAACGAGGCGCGCTGATGCTTATCCAGGCGCCAAACATCCCGCAGGGGGCCGTGGCCTACCTCCGCAAGGCACTGAGCCTGAATCAGGTTGGCTACCGCGACAGGATAACGGTACGCGCGCCGGACGCGGACGAGTCAGCCTTCTTCAAGCTGCCCTATGACGGGCGTGTGGCTGTCTTCGAGGTCCGCAGGACGGCCTTCGATGAACACGGCCAGCCATTCCGGCTCACAATCAGCGTATACCCGACAGACCGCAATCAGTTCACCGTGAACGTCGGCGACGTGCCAGACGAGATACCACAGCAGTCTTCAACGAGCGCCGGCCAGCCCTCGCACAAAGACGTGCACGCCGATCCGGTGGAGGAGAGCGCCGCCAAGGGGTAAATACCATCCGGTGGCCGCGTGGCGGGGAGAACCCGCCGCCGGCCACCGCGCGTACCACAACCAGGAACGCGAGCCCGGCCCGTGGCGGGGACGCGTCAGCGACAAGCCGGGGAGTCATGCCCACCAAGCCGCAGGCGGCCGCCGAGCCCGGATCGGCGAGAGCCACAGACGTGTCGGCCGACAATCGCGCTGTTCCAGGCGGTTACTGCGCCCGGGTACCGGGTTCGCGCGCAGTGGGGCGGACGTCGGCGGACAAGGACTCACCAGCTCAGGTGAAGTCTGCCTCCTGGCACGTGCTGGGGCAGCGGCGCTTCCTGCTCTACTTCGCGGGCAGCCTTGCGTCGAACCTGGGCACCTGGCTGCAGAACACGGCACAGATGCTGCTGGCCTATCAGCTCACCCACTCCGCTTTCGCCGTTGGCCTGATCACGTGCGCGCAGTTCTCTGGCTTCCTCGTCGTCGGCCCGTGGGCGGGAGCCCTGGCGGACCGCTTTGGCAGCCGCCGCGTGCTGATCTGCGCCCAGTTCATGTCGGCAGGCGTGGCCGGCACCCTGGCCTACATGCAGTTCAGGGGCATGCTTACCGAGCGGGCGCTGGCGGTGGGAGCGCTGGCGATGGGCCTGGGGTTCACCTTCTCCCTGCCGGTGCAGACGGCGATGGTTCCCCGCCTGGTGCCCGAGGCCGACACGAAGGCCGCGATGGCGATGAACTCCGTCTCCTACAACGCCGGGCGCACTCTGGCTCCGGTGCTCTGCGTCGTCGTTCTCGCCAACATCGGCGCCGGGTGGGCGTTCACGCTCAACGCGATCTCGTTCGCCGTCTTCGCGGTCACGATCCTTGCCGTCCACCCCGGCGGCTCACCAGCGTCGGCCAGGCGGGCTCATGACTGGCTAGGCCTCCGCATCGCTATCTGGCAGCCCCGGATCCTGCTCCTTCTCACGATGGTCGCCGCGGTCACGGTGGCCGATGATCCGATCCTGGTGCTGGGGCCTGCGCTCGCGCACCGCATTCCAGCCGCATCAAGCGTCTTGCCGGCCTACTTTCTCTCCGCCCTCGGCCTGGGGACCGTGCTCGGCGCGCTCGTGCCGACCAGACCGTCAACCGCGCGCCGGGCGGCCTGGCCCCTGCTCGTACTGGCGGTGTCCGTGGTCGTCTTCACGTCGGGCATCGCCCCGTGGCTCAGTCTTCTCGCTGCCCTGGTCGCGGGCGTGGCGGCGCTGCTGACCGGGGCGGCTGCGCAGGCCATGCTGCTGAAGACGGCGGGCCCGGCGCACGCCACGCAGGTGATGGCGCTCTGGGCCATCGCCTGGGCGGGCACCAAGCCGATCGCGTCACTCGCCGACGGGTGGCTCGCCAGTCATTTCGGAGTATTTAGCGCGGGCATAGCCCTGGCCGCTCCAGCGCTCGCCGTGGCCCTTCTTGAGCTATTCCTGTGGAAACGAATCAAGAACTTGCTAAAAGATCGTGTCCGTCTGCTCAAAGCGCCACATGCTCCCATCAGGTCCATTACATAACGTAGGTCTCTTTCGTTCCTGCAGGCTCCCGCGCCACGTTCCTGCCGTTGCCAACCCGACACGGTCCGCTTCCCTGCTGACGGCGGATCAAACCGGTCGTGCCGGGCATCCCGGCAGATCAGGGCGCTTGCCTCCGCGGGACTGCCTACATATCCGGCATTTACGGCTTGGGAACCTACTTGCGAACTACCGGGCAACAGCCGATTCTGTTGAGGAGACCTCTACGGTCAGGTCGTTCTCACGGCGGAGGAGGTGTAATGGCGAAGCGCCACAGTCGCCCATCAGCGCACTACCGTTATGAGCACTATGATCCGGAATGTGCCGTTAGGTAACGCGCTCGTGGGCTGGTGACACTCTCCTGGGAGGGTCTGCCACGGTCCGACTCGCTGTCGGCGCTGCACTCGCTCGATCCGTACCGCGGCGTCGGCAGCGTGCGCGCATTCAGCGTTCCCGGTTCCGCCCAGACCCGGCCAGGGTGTCCCCTGGGGCCCGGCGCGCACGCGTGATCGTCGCGCTGCCGAGGACGACGTCACCGTCGTAGAGGACCGCGGCCTGGCCGCGGGCCAGGCCACGCGCAGGCTGGGCCAGCCTGATGCGCAGCTCGTCCCCGTACAGCCCGGCGGTAGCCGGGTAGGGCTCGCCGTGCGCGCGCAGCTGAACCAGGCACTCAATGGGAGCGGCCGGGGGCAGGCCTCCGCTCCAGACGGCGTGCCGGGCGTCGATGTCGAGCACATCGAGTGCCTCGGCCGGGCCTACGGTCACCGTGTTCGACACGGGCTCGATGTCCAGGACGTAGCGGGGCCTGCCGTCAGGCGCGGGTATTCCTATATGAAGGCCCTTGCGCTGGCCGACCGTGAAGGCGTAGCTGCCGTTGTGGCTGCCGACCACCGTGCCCTCGGTGTCGACGATCGCGCCGGGAGCGGCGCCCAGCCGACCCTGGAGAAACTTCCTGGTATCGCCGTCGGCGATGAAGCAGACGTCGTGGCTATCCGGCTTCGCGGCAACGGCCAGGCCGCGGTCGGCCGCCTCCTTGCGTACCTGGTCCTTGGTCGAGTCGCCGAGGGGGAACATCGCCCGGGCCAGCTGCTCGCTGGTCAGCACCGCGAGCACGTACGACTGGTCCTTGTCCGGGTCAACGCTGCGGGCCAGGCGGGGACCACGGGACCCGCCGGGCTCTCCTGGCACCAGGCGCGCGTAGTGGCCGGTGCAGACCGCGTCGAAGCCGAGCGCCACCGCTCGGTCGAGCACGGCGGCGAACTTGATCTTCTCGTTGCAGCGCAGGCAGGGGTTCGGCGTGTTGCCCCGGGCGTACTCGTCGACGAAGTCCTGCACGACGTCGCGGTGAAACCGCTCGGCCAGGTCCCAGACGTAGAACGGGATCCCGATCACGTCCGCGGCGCGCCGGGCGTCCCGCGCGTCCTCCAGCGTGCAGCAGCCCCGCGCGCCGGTCCGGTAGGACCGCGGGTTCGCGGACAGGGCGAGATGCACGCCGGTCACGTCATGGCCGGCCTCGGCGGCCCGGGCGGCGGCCACCGCGGAGTCGACGCCGCCGGACATCGCGGCGAGCACGCGGAGTCTGGTCATCGGGTTCGAGGGTACGCGGCCGCCGCTGGTGGTCGGCAGCGGTTCCGGGCAGGATGAATCTCCATGAGAGACCCAGCTGGCCCGGCCGAGCGCACCAAGCCCCTGAGCGACGATTTCGCGGCCCCAGCCTCAGGCCCACCCCCTTAACCGGGTGGCTGACCCGCCGATCCGGTTCTTACCGGCACAACGGCCCATCCACCCGGTTGAAGCGGGCGTTGGCTGGCCAAGGCCGACCTGAGTCGGGCGGATAACGGGTGATGGTGCCCGCGCGGGTGCTGTTACACCAGCGAGGTGCCCATGACCGCGTGGGAGAGGGGCGGCGGCGCCCGCGGAACGGCGGCGGCGGGCCAGGCTCAGCGGGCGGCGCGGCGGGCGCGCTCTACGGCCTCGCCGATGACCGTGCCGAGTGCGTCCACGTCGGCCTGGGTGCTCGAGTGGCCGAGCGAGAACCGCAGCGAACCCCGGGCCCGCGCCTCGTCGGCGCCCATCGCGAGCAGCACGTGGCTGGGCTGCGCGATGCCGGCCGTGCAGGCGGATCCCGTGGAGCAGGCTATGCCCTTGGCGTCGAGCAGCATCAGCAGCGCGTCGCCCTCGCAGCCGGGGAACGAGAAGTGGGCGTTGCCCGGCAGCCGGTCAGGCCCCGGCGCAGGACCGTTGAGCACAGCATCGGGCACCGCGGCGAGGACCTGGGCGATCAGGTCGTCCCGCAGCGCCGCGAGCCTCTTGCCCTCGTCGAGCCGGGCCGCGGCGGCGTGCTGGACCGCCACCGCGAACGCCCGGATCGCCGGGCCGTCCAGGGTCCCGGAACGCACGTCGCGCTCCTGGCCGCCGCCGTGCAGGACGGGGACCAGGTCGACGCCGCGCGCGAGCAGCAGCGCGCCGACCCCGACCGGCCCGCCGATCTTGTGGGCGGTGATCGTGAGCGCGGAGGCGCCGCTCTCAGCGAGGTCGACCGGCAGCTGGCCTGCCGCCTGGACGGCGTCGCTGTGGAACGGAATCCCGCGCGAGCGGGCAACGGCGGCCAGCTCGGCGACCGGCTGCACGGTCCCGACCTCGTTGTTCGCCCACATGACGCTGACCAGGGCGACGGCCCCGGGGTCGCGCTCGATGACCTCTCGCAACGCCTCGGCGCCAACACGGCCGGTATCGCCCAGCGGCAGCCAGCTGACCTCGGCCCCCTCGTGCTGGTCCAGCCAGCCCACGCAGTCGAGGACCGCGTGATGCTCGATGGCCGGGGCGAGGACGCGGAGCCGCCGCGGATCGGCCGCGCGGCGTGCCCAGAACAGGCCCTTGACCGCCAGATTGTCCGCTTCGGTCCCGCCGCTGGTGAACACCACCTCGCTGGGCCGCGCGCCGTAAGCCTCCGCGATCTGCTCCCGCGACTCCTCGACCACCCGGCGCGCCCGCCGGCCCGCGTTGTGCAGGGACGAGGGGTTGCCGAGCTGGGCGAGCTCCTCGGTCATCGCGGCCAGGGACTCCGGCAGCATCGGCGTGGTCGCCGCATGATCGAGGTACACGGGCGACGCAGGCCCCGCCGGGCGGCAGACACCGGCATCGCGGGGGGTTCCGGGGGGTCGGCCCCCAGGGTCAGCACCCAGATGTCCCATGATGCCCCAAGCCTAGTCGGCGGGCTGACCCCTGGTCACAGCCCGGCGGCTCCATGCCCCTGGGGGGGCGACGCCCCTTCAACCCCCCCGCCGCGGAGCAAGCTCCGCGATCAGAGTCAGCGCGGAACCTAACCCTCGGCCCGCTTCTCGATCTCCTCGGTCAGCTGCGGGACGACCTGGAACAGGTCCCCCACGACGCCGAAGTCGGCGAGCTCGAATATCGGGGCCTCGGGGTCCTTGTTGATCACCATGATGGTCTTGGAGGTCTGCATGCCGGCCCGGTGCTGGATCGCCCCGGAGATGCCCACCGCCACGTACAGCTGGGGGGAGACGGTCTTCCCGGTCTGGCCGACCTGGAACTGGTGCGGGTACCAGCCAGCGTCGGTGGCCGCCCGGGACGCGCCGACCGCGGCACCCAGCGAGTCGGCGAGCTTCTCGATCAGCGCGAAGTTCTCCGCGTTGCCCACCCCGCGGCCGCCGGAGACCACGATCGACGCTTCGGTGAGCTCGGGCCGCTCACCGCGTTCGGCCACCACGCGCTCGAGGACCCTGGCGCTCTTCGCGACGTCGCTCACGGCGACGGTCACGTTCTCGAGCTGTGCCGGGCCCGGCGACGGCGCGGGCTCCGGGGCGATCGCGTTGGGGCGCACCGCGACGATCGGCGTCCCGGTGCGCACCCGCGACTGCACGATGATCGCGCCGCCGAAGATCGACTGCTCGGCGACGAATCCCTCGTCCAGGCCGACGGCGTCTGTGAGCACGCCCGACCCGGTCTTGACCGCGAGCCGCCCGGCGATCTCCCGGCCCTCGGCGGTGCTCGCCACCAGCACCGCGGCGGGCGACTTCGACGCCACCAGCGAAGCCAGCAGCTCGGCCTTGGGGGCCACCACGTAATCGTCGAGCTCGGCGTCGCCCGCGACGTACACGGTCGCCGCGCCGAACTCGGCCAGCCGCGGCTGCGCGTCCCCGGCGCCCGGGCCCACCCAGACGACCGAAGGCTCCCCGAACCGGCGGGCCAGGGTCAGCAGCTCGGTGGTGACTTTCTTGACCGACGCGTCGGAATGCTCGGCCAGCACCAGGATTTCAGCCATGTACGGCGGATCCTCCAGACTCGGAACTCAGATGAACTTCTGCGCGGCGAGGAACTCGGCCGCCTTGACGCCGCCGTCGCCTTCGTCCTTGACCACCGTTCCGGCCTGGCGGGGCGGGCGGCTGGCGAAGCTGACCACCTCGGTGGCCGCCGAGGCCAGGCCGACCTGACCCGGGTCGATCCCGATGTCGGCCACGCCGAGCTTCTCGACCGGCTTCTTCTTCGCCGCCATGATGCCCTTGAACGACGGGTAGCGCGGCTCGTTGATCTTCTCCACGACGCTGATCACCGCGGGCAGGGTCGCCTGGACCCGGTCGTAGCCGTAGTCGGCCTGCCGGTTGATCGAGATGTTCGACCCGTCGATCTCCACCTTGCTGGCGAACGAGAGCTGCGGCACGCCGAGCCGCTCGGCCAGCATCGCGCCCATAACGCCCATCCGCGCGTCAGTGGACTCCGAGCCCAGGATGACCACGTCGAACCCGATCCGGCCGAGCACGGCGGCGAGCGCCGCCGATGTGGCCAGGGCGTCCGACCCGGCGAGCGCGTCGTCGATCAGGTGCACGGCCCTGTCTGCGCCCATCGACAGGGCCTTGCGGATGGATTCGCTCGCCTTTTCCGGGCCCATGGTCAGGATGGTCACCTCGCCGCCGTGCGCCTCGGCCAGGCGCAGACCCTCCTCGACCGCGTACTCGTCCAGCTCGTTCATGACCCCGTCGGCCGCGTCGCGGTCCAGGGTCGAGTCGGCGGCCCGGAGCTTGCGCTCCGAGTACGTGTCGGGGACCTGCTTCAAGCAGACGACGATATTCATAACCGGCGGCCGTCCTCCCTCTGCAACTGCGGCCCTGCGGGGGTTGCGTGGCGCCGACCCCAGGTGAGCGCCCAGGTTAAGCCTGCCAAACCGCTCGGACTTCCCGAGCTCCGGGTACCTGGCAAGGCTTCCGCCACAGGTTACTCGCTGGTAGCAGAAGAGCCAAAAGACGATCGATAACGTAACCAGGCCAGGCAGACCGGCACGCCGCGGCAGGCAGGGGCAGTAAGGGCCGCAATCCGGGCGGACGGGCACGGCGCGGCGGGCAGGGGCTGGCGTGGGCAGGCCGGGCAGCGGCCGCCGAGGCGCGCAGGCCGGGCCCGGCAGGCGCGGTCACCCCGCTCCCGAGACGCCCGCCGCCTGCTCCGCGAACGCCACGACCTTCGCCAGCAGCATGGCCCGCGTCATCGGGCCCACGCCGCCGGGCACCGGGGCCAGCCAGCCGGCCACCTCGGCGACCGAGGGATCCACGTCACCGACCAGCCCCGCCTCCGTGCGGGTGATCCCTACGTCGACCACCACGGCGCCGGGCCTGACCATGTCCGCGGTCAGCAGCCCGGGCCGCCCGGCCCCGACGATCACGATGTCGGCGTGCCTGGTGTGCCACGCCAGGTCCTTGGTGCCCGTGTGGACCTGCGTGACCGTGGCGTTCTCGCTGCGCCGCGTCAGCAGCAGGCCCAGCGTGCGTCCCACGGTGATGCCGCGCCCGATCACGGTGACGTCGGCTCCGGCCAGCGGCACGTCGAAGCGCCGCAGTAGCTCGATGATCCCCTCCGGCGTCCCGGGCAGCGGCCCAGGCTCGCCCAGCACCAGCTTGCCGAGGTTGACCGGGTGCAGGCCGTCCGCGTCCTTGGCCGGGTCCATCCGCAGCAGGACGCGCTGGGCGTCGAGCCCCTCGGGCAGCGGAAGCTGGACGATATAGCCGGTGCACGTGGGATCGGCGTTCAGCTCGTCGACGACCGCCTCGACCTCGGCCTGCGTGGCGGTGGCGGGCAGCTCCCTGCGGATGCTGGCGATGCCCACCTGGAGCGAGTCCCGGTGCTTGCCGTTGACGTAGGACCTGCTGCCCGGGTCGTCCCCGACCAGCACCGTACCCAGGCCGGGGGTGACGCCGCGCCGGGCGAGCTCGGCCACCCGCCGGGTGAGATCCTCCCTGATCGCGAGCGCGGTCGCCTTGCCGTCGAGAATGCGTGCGGTCATGTCTGCCCCTTGCGTCCGGTCGAACCGCACCGATTCTGCCAGGTCCGGCCGGCCGCGCCCGGCGGCGGCCGCCCACCACGCTTGACGTATAAATAAAAACTAATTAGTGTGCGGAGCATGGCCGAACGGCCGGGGCGCCCGAGCAAGAGCCAGACCAAGGGCGATAACGGCGTCGGCGCGGCACCGGCCGACCGGTTCGCCGCGCTGGCCGACAGCACCAGGCGGCACCTGCTCGAGCAGGTGGCCGTCCGGGACCGTGCGGTTTCCGAGCTGCTGGCCGGGCTCGACATCAGCCAGGCCGCGGTGTCGCAGCACCTGCGCGTGCTGCGCGAGGCCGGGCTGGTCACCGCGCGGAAGGAGGGACGGCACCGTTATTACCAGCTGCGCCCCGCCGCGCTGACCGAGCTGCGGGACTGGCTGGACGAGCTCGAACGGTTCTGGCAGGCCCGCCTGGCCGCGCTCGGCGACTACCTGAGGGAGGCTCATTGAGCGAGCCGCAGGGGCGCGGCGCCGCCTGGACTGAGGAGCGACGGAGGAGCGACGAGGGAAGGCGGTGCCTCAAGGGCGCCGCAGAGGCGAGCGGGAGGCACAGATGAAAGCCGACATCGACATGACGGTCAGCTACCCGCATCCGGTAAGCCGCGTCTGGGAGGCGCTGACGTCGAGCGAGGCGCTCGCCGCCTGGCTGATGCCGAATGATTTCAAGCCGGTAGTCGCCCACCGCTTCACGTTCCGCACGAAGCCGGCACCGGGCTTCGACGGCATCGTGCGCTGCGAGGTGCTCGAGCTCGAGCCGCCGCGGCGGATGGTCTGGTCGTGGGCGGGCGGCAACATCGACACCACCGTGACCTGGACCCTCGATCAGACTTCCGACGGCGGAACCAGGCTGCGCATGCACCAGGTCGGCTTCCACGGCCTGGGCGCGCAGCTGACCCGCGCGATCCTGGCCGGCGGCTACCCGAGGATTCTCGGCCAGCGCCTGCCCGCCTACCTCGACCGGGCCGCCGACCAGGCCGCCAGGTCCGCCCCCGCGGACTGCGCCCCGGGCTGGCGCTCTTACCTGGGAATTTTCCGCCGCTGGCGGTAGCCACCTATCCCGTAAGGAGAATCATCATGGCCATCACCAACCTGTCGGTCGTCTCGGTCCCGGTAACCGACCAGGACCGGGCCAAGAGCTTCTACGCCGAGAAGCTCGGCTTCACGGCCGAGCTCGACAGCTCGTTCGGAGAGGGCATGCGCTGGGTGATGCTCCGCCCGCCGGGCAGCGGGGCCGCGATCACGCTGGTGACCTGGTTCGACACCATGCCCGCCGGCTCGCTCAGAGGCTCGGTGCTGTCCTGTGACGACCTGGACAAGACCCTGGCGGATCTGGCGGCACGCGGCGTCGGCTTCAACGAGGACGAGGTCCAGGAGGCACCCTGGGGCCGCTGGAAGACCTTCGACGACCCAGACGGCAACGGCTGGGTCCTGCAGCAGGACAATCCGGACTTCCCCGGCTAGCGGCACCGCGTCCGCCCCGCGCACTGGCCGACGCCTTGACCGGCCTCTGTCGCCCTTGGCCCGCCAGACCGGGGCGCGATCCTATCGGTCAGTGATAAAAGTGACGTACGCCGGTGAGGTAGAGGGTGACACCGGCGGCGTGGGCCGCGGCGATCACTTCCGGGTCGCGGATCGAGCCGCCCGGCTCGGCGACTGCGCGCACCCCGGCGTCGGCGAGCACCTGGAGGCCGTCCGGGAACGGGAAGTATGCGTCGCTGGCCGCGACCGATCCGCGGGCACGGTCGCCGGCGCGCGACACCGCCAGGCGGGCCGAGTCGACCCGGTTCACCTGGCCCATGCCGATGCCGACCGAGGCCTGGCCGGAGGCCAGCAGGATCGCGTTGGACTTGACCGAGCGGCAGGCCCGCCAGGCGAACCGCAGGTCTGCCGTGGTGGCGGCGTCTGCGGGCGGACCGGCGGCGAGTTTCCAGTTTTCCGGCTCGTCGCCGGGCTCACCGACCCGGTCGGCTGACTGCAGCAGCATGCCGCCGGTGACCGGGCGCCATTCGGTGGCCGGGCCGCGGTCCGGAGCGGGGCAGCGAAGCACCCGCAGGTTCTTGCGCCGGGCGAGGATCTCGAGCGCTTCCGGCTCGAACCCGGGCGCGACCAGGACGTCGGTTAGGATCCCGGCGATCTGCGCCGCCAGGGTGGCGGTCACGACCCCGTTGGCCGCGATCACGCCGCCGTAGGCGGACTGCGGATCGCAGGCGTGCGCCTTGCGGTGCGCGCCGGCCAGGTCGGCGTCGACGGCGATCCCGCACGGGTTGGAGTGCTTCATGATCGCAACGCAGGGCTCGGTGAAGTCATACACCGCCCGCCGGGCCGCGTCGGCGTCGACGTAGTTGTTGTACGACATCGGCCTGCCATGCAACTGCTCGGCGTCTGCGATCCCCGGAGGCCGGCTGTCCTGGCCCGGGGCGGCCCCCCGGAACCCCCCGCTGTGCCGGTACAGGGCCGCTCCCTGGTGCGGGTTCTCCCCGTAACGGAGCACCTCCCGGCGGGCCCAGAACGCGCCGACCACGTCGGGCCAGCCGGTCTCGCGCGCGGTCTCGTCCGGCGCGTAGACCGAGGCGAACCAGGAGGCGACGGCGCAGTCGTAGGCGGCCGTATGGGCGTAAGCCATCGCCGCGAGACGGCGGCGCTGCTCCAGCGTGAACCCGCCCTCCGCGACGGCCCTGGCCACCTCGGGATACATCGACGGCTCGGTGATCACGGCAACCCGGGCGTGGTTCTTCGCGGCCGCGCGGACCATCGCCGGCCCCCCGATGTCGATCTGCTCGACGGACTCCTCCGCCGCCGCTCCGCTCGCCACGGTCCGCTCGAACGGGTACAGGTTGGAGACCAGCAGCTCGAACGGGGCTATCCCGAGAGCATCGAGCTGAGCCTGGTGCGCCGGCCGTCCTGGGTCGGCGAGCAGCCCCGCGTGCACGTTCGGGTGCAGCGTCTTGACCCGGCCGTCCAGGCACTCGGGAAAGCCCGTGACGTCCTCGACCCGGGTCACAGTCACCCCAGCGGCCGAGATCCGGGCGGCCGTGCTTCCCGTGGAGACGATTTCCACGCCCGCCTGGTGCAACGCCCGGGCCAGGTCGTCCAGTCCGGTCTTGTCGTAGACGCTGACCAGCGCCCGGGAGATGCCTACCTTCGTCACTGTGTTCCCCGCTCGCTCATGCCCCCGATCCTCACCTTCCGGCCCTCGATCGACCAGCCGTAACGGACTAGGCGCCCGACGGTGTCCACCAGCAGCGAGCGCTCGGCGATCTTGATCCGCTCATGCAGCGTGGCCTCGTCGTCGTCATCGTGCACCGGCACGGCGGCCTGCGCGATGATCGGGCCGCTGTCGGTACCGGCATCGATGAAGAACACGGTGCACCCGGAGACCTTCGCACCGTAGTCCAGCGCGTCCCTGACGCCATACATGCCCGGAAACGACGGTAGCAAGGCCGGATGGGTGTTGATCGCCTGGCCGCCGAACCTGGCCAGGAAGTCGGCCCCGACCAGTTTCATGAATCCGGCCAGCACGACCAGGTCGGGCTCGAACCCGGCGCAGGCCGCGGTCAGCGCCTGGTCCCAGTCCTCGCGCGAGCGGAAGTCCTGCACCCGCAGCGTGAACGTCGCGACCCCCGCCGCCCCGGCCCGGGCCAGCGCGGCCACGCCGTCCCGGTCCGCGCCGACCGCGACCACGCGGGCCCCGTAGGCTTCGCTGGCGCACGCGTCCAGCAGGGCCTGCAGGTTGGTCCCCGTGCCCGATGCGAGCACCACCAGCCGCTTGCCGCTCATGCTGTGCCCCCGCTCGCCACCGGGGCGCCCTGCCCCTCCGGCTCGCTCGAGCCCTATTCTCACGCGGCGCGATTCTGCTTATGACCAGCGGCCCAGGTGACGGCGGCCGAGGGTGACGATGGCGACGGCCGCGAGGCCCGTGGCGAAGGCGAACAGGTACCCGGCGGCCGCGACCTGCTCAGGAGGCGCGCGCCCTAGGCGAGTCCGGCTATGGTCGATGGCGCGCTTGAACGTCATCGCCCGGTCGCGGCGCTCCCGCCCCCGCCTGGTGCGGTGACCACGGTAGATGGTTGCCGGAGATGATGAAATAGGAAAGGCTGCGCCGAGCACGCCACATATTCACCAGAGAGGACCGGGGCCCTGCCTCCAGACCAGAGTCCGCGGCCGCCGCAGAGTTCCTCCGAGCAGCCGGCGGAGAAGACGCCCAAGCCGCCTCGGCTGCATTTCCCTCAGCAACCGGACGGTCAGGGCCTGGCGCCAGCACCAGGGGCATTTCCGCCCCCGGGCCCGCTGGGCGGGCCGGGCCCGCCGCCGGGGCATGGCTCGCTCGCACCCCCGGAGCACGCGCCGCCAGGCTACGGGCCCGGCGCGCCACCGTGGAACGCCCCCGGCGCGCCACAAGGAGGCGGACCCGCCGCACCACCAGGAAGCCAGCCCGGCGCGCCACCGTGGAACGGGCCCGGCGCGCCACCGGGGTCCGGGCCTGGGGCGCCGCAGGGCCGGGGATACCGGCCTCAGCCCCCGGGACCCGGCGTGCCGCCTCGCGCCAGGCCGCCCCGGCCGCCAAGGCCAACCCGGCCTCCCGAGCCCGCGCTGCGCCAGCGCGCGTACGTGGCGCTCTTGCTCGCCGTCCTGAGCGTGATCGCCCTGTTGGGCGTCGGCAGCAACTTTGATTTTCATCGCGGCGTCTATCTGGTCATATTCGCCCTGCTCTTGGGTCTCGCCGCATGCTGGCTCGGAATTACCGCGATACGGCGGGCGGGGCGCGCGGCCAGCATGCGTCCGCGGGGCGCCTTGCTCGGCACGTTGTTCGGTGCCCTCGGCGCGCTTGTCAGCACGTTGCTGCTGATCATCCTGGTCGCGTTCTGGAGCCAGCTGACCACTTACTCCCGCTGCCTGGGCACCGCGAACACCCTGGCCGCGCGGCAGGCCTGCATTAACCAGCTCGATCACTCGCTGAACGGGGAGATCAGCAGGCTAGGCACTGGCCGTTAGCGATCCGCCCGCCGAGCCGCGAGCCCGGGTGGTCAAGGAAGCGATGAGGGGCCGCGCGAGGTAGTGAACCGGGAGCGGAGGGGGCCAGGGAGGTCTGCGGGGGGCGGGACCTCGGAGTCGTCCGGATCGGCCGTCCCCGCCCACGGGTCAAGGTAGATCCTGTGCCCGTCGTCATCGGGTTTATGATCCGCGTCCTGGTCCGGGAGGCGCGTGAAGCCGAAGGCCGGGACCACCTCGTTCCCCGCTGCCCCGCGTTCCGCCGCGTCCGCTGCCCGCAGCCGCAGCCAGTTCGCGACTCCGGCGGTCACCGCGGCGGCCACGCCCACCTCCATCGCCGCCACCAGGCCAACCTGCCATGCGGACGGGCCGACCGCCGCGAGACGGCCGTTGCCCAGCGGGCCGCCCGCGAAGGCGGCCATCACCCCGAGCACGCCCCCCGTAATGGCCCCGCAGGCGAGCCCCCACAGGGGGGCGGTCTCGAGGGCGAGAACCGGCGCGGCGCGCACCGTCAGCAGCCCGCCGAAGGCCCCGGCCAGGTAAGGCACGGCCAGCACGGCCACGGACAGCAAGGGCGGAACCGCCGAATGCACCCCCTGCGGCAGCGCCGCCAGCAAGGGGAACGCGGGGAGCTGGCCGAGCGCCGAGCCGGTCGGGGCGACCACCGTGCCCGCCCCGAACGCGAACCCCGGGCCGAGCGTGAACGAGATGGCCCAGGTGATGGCGTTCGGCACGTAGGCGAGCTGAGCGAGCAGTAGCAGCAGTGCTCCTACCGCCCCGGCCCCCAGGCTCGCGTTGACGTGCCTGAACTCCCCCAGGTGCGCGGCCAGCGACGCGCCGGCGAGCAGGCTGCCCGCCGCCGCGAGCAGGGCCAGCGCCGCGGCTGTGCCGACCGTCAGCGAGCGGAGCCGGTCGGGAAGCAGGCCTGCCAGCTTGTTCCACGGGGCGATTCCGCGGGCGCCGCCGAGGCCGCCGGCCGTCAGCGCCAGCAGGAACGAGCACACCACCGCCTCCGGCAGCGACGGCGCCGCCCGGGCTGAGCTGCTAGCCAGCGCGAGCGCCGCGGCCACCATCGCGTACGGAACGGCCAGCGCCAGGGCGGCATAGCCCACGTGGCCGAGCTTGCGAACGCCCCCGGCTCGTACCACCCAGCGGCCTGCCCGCCACAGCAAGCCGCCGGGCAGCAGGACAAGGCCGAGTGGCAGCATGCCGATCCTGCCGACACCGGGCAGGGTGAAACCGACGTGGTGGCCGATGAGCCACAGCAGCGCGGCGGTGCGCAGCACGCCGGTCAGGCCAAGCCCGGCGTGCGGCGCCGCGATCCAGCCGACCAGCACGAGCAAGGTCAGCACGGCGATGCCGATCCCGGCGGCGGCACAGGCGGCGATCGCCCCCGTCACGGCCAGCGGGCGGTCGGCACCAGACGGCACCGGTCTGGTACCGCCGCTCGTGCCAGGCGGCCGCGGGCCGGCACCGGAACTAGGCATCACGGCTCCAAGCCTGGCAATTGCCCTGCCGTCAGGGGCGGAGGCGCGCCGGTACGGGCAGCGCGGCTATTCACGGCGGTGCGGCCCGAGTGCATGGACTGGTGAATGTGGCAAGAAATACGGGGTACCTAGGTGCTGTTACGCATCGCATTCAAGGGGGGACCATGAGTTATGCCAGTCAGCTGCTCGACGCCTACCCGCGCACATTCAACGTGGACGCCCGGGTACTGGCCGCTACCATCGACGCGCTTAGCGACTGCGCCCAGGCCTGCACCGCGGATAGCGACGATGACCTGAGCGAGCCGGACGTAGCCGATCTGGTCAAGTGCATTCGGCTGTGCCTGGACTGCGCCGATATCTGCACCTCCACCGCCGGGGTCATCAGCCGCCAGACGGAATACGACGCCAACGTCACCAGGCCGATGCTGGATGCCTGCATCGCCGCCTGCAAGAGCTGCGGCGACGAGTGCGAGCGGCATGCCATGATGCACGCGCACTGCCGTGTCTGTGCCGAGGCCTGCCGGCGCTGCGAGCAGGCCTGCCGGGATCTCATGATGGCCATGAAGTAGGTCGCCAGCGCGCAGCGACGGCACCGACGCCGGCCCGAGGACGGAGGAAGAACCGTCATCAGCGCGCAGCGACGGCACCGACGCCGGCCCGAGGACGGAGGAAACCGGAGGCCGGCCGTTCCGGGACCCGGTCAGCGCCCTCGCATCACATCGCGGACGAGCCCCGCGGTCTCGCTGGGGGTTCGGCCGACCCGGACGCCCACCTTCTCGAGGGCCTCCTTCTTGGCCTGCGCGGTGCCCGCCGACCCGGAGATGATCGCGCCGGCGTGGCCCATCGTCTTGCCCTCGGGCGCGGTGAAGCCGGCCACGTAGGCCACCACCGGCTTGGAGACGTTGCGCTCGATGAACGCGGCGGCGCGCTCCTCGGCGTCGCCGCCGATCTCGCCGATCATCACGATCGCGTCGGTCTCCGGGTCGTCCTGGAACGCCCTGAGGCAGTCGATGTGCGTCGTCCCGATGATCGGGTCGCCGCCGATCCCGACCGCGGTGGAGAAGCCGATGTCGCCGAGCTCGTACATCATCTGGTAGGTCAGCGTGCCCGACTTCGACACCAGGCCGATCCGGCCCTCCGAGGTGATGTCGGCGGGGATGATCCCGGCATTGGACTTGCCGGGCGAGGCAACGCCGGGGCAGTTCGGGCCGACGATGCGGGTGGTGTTCCCGCGGGCGCTCGCGTAAGCCCAGAACGTCGCCGTGTCGTGCACCGGTATTCCCTCGGTGATGACGATGACCAGCGGCATCTTCGCGTCCACCGCCTCGATCACCGCATCCTTGGTGCCGGACTCCGGCACGAACACCACCGACACGTCGGCGCCGGTGGCCCTCATCGCGTCGGCCACCGTGCCGAACACCGGCAGCTCGGCGCCGGCCAGCTCGACCGTCTGCCCGGCCTTGCGGGGGTTGGTCCCGCCCACCACCGTGGTGCCCGCCCTGATCATGCGCGCCCCGTGCTTGCGGCCCTCGGAGCCGGTGATTCCCTGCACGATGATCCGGCTGTCGCCGGTCAGGAAGATCGCCATCTCATGCTCCCGTCGCGGCCGCGGAGGCCAGCTCGGCGGCGCGCCGGGCCGCGTCGTCCATGGTCGCGACCTGCTCGACCACGGGAATATGGGCGGCGTCGAGTATCCGCCGTCCCTCGGCAGCGTTGTTGCCGTCGAGGCGGACGACGATCGGATGCCGTACCTGCTCGCCGCGTTCGCCGAGCAGCCCGATCGCGGACACGATGCCCCTGGCCACCTCGTCGCACGAGGTTATGCCGCCGAAGACGTTGACCAGCACGCTCCGGACCGACGGATCGGACAGCACGATGTCCAGGCCGTTCGCCATCACCTCGGCGGAGGCCCCGCCGCCGATGTCGAGGAAGTTCGCCGGCCGGACCCCGCCGAAGGCCTCGCCCGCGTAGGCGACGACATCGAGCGTGGACATGACCAGCCCGGCTCCGTTGCCGATGATGCCCACCTGGCCGTCGAGCTTGACGTAGTTGAGGTGCTTGGCCCTGGCGCGTGCCTCGAGCGGGTCGGCGGCCTCGGGGTCGGCGAACCTGCTGAAGTCGTGCCGGAACGCCGCGTTGTCGTCGAGCGTGACCTTGGCGTCCACCGCGATCACGCGCCCGTCCCCGGTCAGCACCAGCGGGTTGACCTCCACCAGCGTGGCGTCCTCTCCGGTGAACACCGCCCAGAGCCGCTCGGCCAGCGCGGCCGCGCCCGCCCGGGCCTCCTCGGGCAGCCCGCCCGCCGCGACGATCTCGGCTGCCTTGGCCCCGTCCACCTGCGACAGCGGGCTGATCGGAATCTTGGACAGCGCCTCCGGCTTCGTCCGGGCGACTTCCTCGATATCGATGCCGCCCTCGACCGAGCACATCGACAGGAAGCCGCGCTCGGCCCGGTCCAGCAGGAACGACAGGTAGTACTCCTGCGCGATCGTGATGTCCTCGACCACGAGAACCGAGTGCACGGTGTGGCCCTTGATGTCCATGCCGAGGATCTGCTCCGCCTTCGCGCGCGCCTCGTCGGGGTCGGTGGCGAACTTCACTCCGCCCGCCTTGCCGCGCCCGCCGACCTTCACCTGGGCCTTGATGACGACGCCGGGCCTGCCCGCCGCGATGAGCTCGGCCGCGACCGCGCGGGCCTCCTCGGGAGTAGTGGCAACCTTGCCCTGCTGAATCGGAACTCCGTAGCTGGCGAATAGCTCCTTCGCCTGGTACTCGAACAGGTCCACCCGGTCCGTCCTCGGTTAGCGGCAACGATGCGGCTTATGTCTACGACAAGCCCGCGCAGGCAGCCTAGTGCTGGCCGGCCGCGGCGAAGCCACCTGGGTGGCTAGCCGACCTTCTTTTCCGTGCCGAGCTCTGAACGGACCCAGTCGACGATCTCGTGCATGGGCGCGCCGGGCGTGAAGATCTTCGCCACCCCCATCTCCTCCAGCTCGGCGATGTCCGCGTCCGGGATGATGCCGCCGCCGAACACGGTGATGTCGGTGGCGCCCCGCTCGCGCAGCAGCTCGAGCACCCGCCGGAACTGGGTCATGTGCGCGCCGGACAGGACCGAGAGCCCGATCGCGTCGGCATCCTCCTGCAGCGCGGTGGCCACGATCTGCTCGGGAGTCTGGTGCAGTCCCGTGTAGATGACCTCTACCCCGGCGTCCCGCAACGCCCGGGCCACCACCTTGGCCCCACGGTCATGGCCGTCGAGGCCCGGCTTCGCGATCACCACGCGAATGCTGCTCATGTACGTCCTCCAGCGCGGCGCGCGAGGTTGGGCGCCTATCCGCAGGGTAGCCCGACGCGGCGGCCCCCAGGCGCGAGGCCCGGCCGCCTTCGCCGACGGGGCGCCGAGTTTGCTGCCACACTGGGCTGGGGAACCGGGACAGGGAGCTGAGCCATGAGCGAGGTTGATGACCTTCGTGCCCGGGTCGACCGGATAGAAGCCGAGCTCGCCGAGGTCCGCGCCAGGGCAGAGAGCGCCGAGACCCTCGCCCGCTTCGCTGACCGCGACGCGAGTGAGATCAAGGCATCGCACGCTGGCATCGTGCACACGCTGAACGCCTTGCGTGAAACGCAGCTGGAGCAGGGCCAGACTCTTGCCAGGCATGACCAGATCCTCGCCGAGCACAGCCAGGCGCACGGGAAGACGCTGGCCGGAATCGAGCAGATCCTCACCCTGCTGAGAACGGCGGAGGGTGATCACTAAGCGAGCGCGCCCGGGTCGCTAGAGCTTCTCGAGGGGGGCGTAGCGCAGGACCAGGTGCTTGATCCCGTAGTCCCCGCCGAAATCGATCTTGGCTTCTGGGTCGTCGCCACGGCCCTCGACGGACAGCACGGTGCCCAGGCCGTAGGCGTCGTGGTTGACCCGGTCGCCGGGGGACAGCGACGGCACCGGCCGGTTGCCGACCGCCTGGACCCCGGGCCGCCGCGCCAGCCGCTCCTGGGCCGGGGGCGCGGCGGCCGCCGCGTCCCGCCGCCAGTCGATCAGGGCCTCCGGGACCTCGGAGAGGAACCTGGACTGCTTGTGGTAAGCGGGCCGCCCCCACCAGGCCCGCGTCACCGCGCGGGTCAGGTAAAGCCGCTGCTCCGCGCGCGTGATCCCGACGTACGCCAGCCGCCGCTCCTCGGACAGCTCCCGCTCGTCGCCGATCGACCGCTCGTGCGGGAACACGTTCTCCTCCAGCCCAGTCAGGAACACGACGGGGAACTCCAGGCCCTTGGCGGTGTGCAGGGTCATCAGGGTCACCAAGCCGCCGTGCTCCTCGCCCTCGGGGATCTGGTCGGCGTCGGCGACGAGCGACACCTGCTCGAGGAACTCGGGCAGCGTCCCCCCGGGGTTCCGGCCGTCGAACTCGCGCGCGACCGACACCAGCTCGTTGAGGTTCTCGATCCGGCTCTCGTCCTGCAGGTCGGTCGAGTCCTGCAGCTCGGCCAGGTAGCCGGACCGCTCGAGCACGGCCTCCGCGAGGTCGCCGACCGGGCTGCCGGCCTCCATATCCGACCGCAGCCCGGCCATCAGCTCGTTGAAGCCCTCGATCGCCCGGGCCGACCGGGCGGCGATGGCCGGCGCGTCGCCCGGACGGGCCAGCGCCTGGGCGAAGCTGATCTTGTCCCGGCTGGCCAGCGCCGCGACGGCTTCCTCGGCCCGGTCGCCGATCCCCCGCCGGGGCACGTTCAGCACCCGGCGCAGCGACACCTCGTCCTCGGAGTTGGCGAGCAGGCGCAGGTAGCCGAGCAGGTCGCGGACCTCGCGCCGCTCGTAGAACCGGACCCCGCCGACGACCTTGTACGGCAGGCCGGCCCGGATGAAGACCTCCTCGAAGACCCGGGACTGCGCGTTGGTCCGGTAGAACACCGCGACCTGTCCGGGGGTGGCGTGCCCCTCGTCGGCGAGCCGGTCCACCTCCTCGGCCACGAACGCCGCCTCGTCGTGCTCGTTGTCGGCAACGTAGCCGGTGATCGGCGGCCCGTCGCCGGCCTCGGACCAGAGCCGCTTAGGCACCCGGCCGGGGTTGCGCGAGACGACCGCGTTGGCCGCGGCGAGGATGTTCTGCGTGGAGCGGTAGTTCTGCTCCAGCAGGATGACCGTGGCGCCGGGGAAGTCGCGCTCGAACTCGTCGATGTTCCTGATCGTGGCGCCGCGGAAGGCGTAGATGGCCTGGTCGGCGTCGCCCACCACGCACAGCTCGGCGGGCGGGCTGGGCGCGGTCGGCTCGCCGCCGCGGTCGGCGCCGGGCAGCTGCTGCCCGGCTAGCTCGGTGACCAGCACGTACTGTGCGTGGTTGGTGTCCTGGTACTCGTCGACCAGCACATGCCGGAACCTGGCCCGGTATTCGGCGGCGACCTCGGGGAACGCCTGCAGCAGGTTGACCGTGACCATGATCAGGTCGTCGAAGTCCATCGCGCCGGCGGCGACCAGCCGGCGCTGGTACTCGCCGTAGGCCTCGGCAAGCGTCTTCTCCCGGTAGCTGGTGGCGCGTGCGGCGAGCGTCTCGTAGTCCACGAGCTCGTTCTTGAGGCTGGAGACCTGGGCGGCCATCGCCTTCGGCGGGTGGTACTTCACGTCCAGGTCCAGCTCGCGGCAGACCAGGGTCATCAGCCGCTGCGAGTCAGCCTGGTCGTAGATTGAGAACGAGGACGGGTAGCCGAACCGCCGTCCCTCCCGGCGCAGGATCCGCACGCACGCGGCGTGGAACGTCATCAGCCACATCGCCCGCGCCCGGGAGCCGGTGAGCGCCGCCGCCCGCGCTGCCATCTCGCCTGCGGCCTTGTTGGTGAAGGTGATCGCCAGGATCTGGCCCGGCGCGACGCC
>DASYXX010000700.1:0-2474 GCA_035934395.1 Streptosporangiaceae bacterium | reverse complement strand
GTCGAAGACCATCCGCGTGTCCTCCGACATGGTCATTCCGTTTCGGCCGGTGCCATCGGGTTAAAGAGTAGTTAGGCCGTCGTCCGCCCCCGAGGGAAGTGATGACATGCGGCGGTACCTGCTGGTGCTCGACATGGACCTCTTAGCCCTCGACGAGCAGCTCGACCTGGAGCCGATCAACTACCTCATGACCCGGCAGGAGCAGGAGCCGGGCGAGGTGGTGGTGCTGTCCCTGGCCGGCTCACGCCAGGCCAGGCTGCCCGCCCTGGAGCTTCTGCTCGGCGCCCGGTCGGGAAAGTTCCCGGTGGCGGCCAAGCCGGACCACGACCTCAGCGCCGCGGCCGAGCATCGCATGAACCTGGCTGTGCAGCACCTCACGACGATCGGCTGCCAGGCCAGCGGCCTGATCAGCGATGAGGACCCGCTGTCGGCGGTGCGCTCGGAGACCCGCGCTCACTCCTACGACGAGGTGATCCTGGCCACCGGCCGGGAGCGCGGCTCGCGGCTGGCCCGGGCCCTGCACCTCGACCCGGTGCATAGGTTGCGGCGGCTCTGGGGACGGCGGCTGACGGTCTTCCCGCTGAGCCCGGACCAGGGCCGCACGTCGCCCGACTGGACCTAGCGCGGGCCGTGCCCGCCGCGTTATCTCGGCGCGAACGGCCACTCCTCGAAGGCGGCGCAGCGCCCGTCGGCGGCGAACCGCACCAGCCACAGGTCCCGCCACTGCTCAGTGACCGGGTCGCCGTAAAGGACCTGCACGCGCACGACGGCGGTGGCGCCGTCCACGGCGATGATCTCGCTAGCCATGCGAAACGCCTCGTCCGGGCCGTCGCGCTCGGCCTCCCACATGCGCGCGATCGCGGGCAGGCCGACCACCGGCTCGTCGTACGGCCCCTGCCGGTAGGTCGCGTCGGGCGTGAAGATCCCGGCCAGCGCGTCGGTCCCCGGCGCACGCCAGGCCGCCTCGTACGCCGCGATCCAGCGCGCCACGCTCTGCCTGCTGGCGGTCGGCCCGCTGCTCACCGCCGGCGGCTCGCCCTCTTCTCGATCAGCCGCTGGGATGCCGCGGCCGGGAGCCGGGAGACCAGGTCGATCACTGCCGCGTCCGGGCCGACCAGCACCCGGCGCCGGTCGCGGGTCACGCCCAGGAGGATCTGGCGCGCCGCGCTCTCCGGGGTCGTGCGCGCCATCTTGTCGAACTCGTCGGCGGCCGCATCGGGGTCGCCGAGCGCCATGCCGGGGTCCACTCGCGCGTTCCTGGCGATGGTGGTCTTGACGCCGCCGGGGTGCACGGTCGTGCACGAGACCCCGCAGGGGCTCATCTCCAGCTCCATCCGCAGCGCGTCGGTGAACCCGCGCACGCCGAACTTGGCGGCGTTGTATGCGGCCTGCCCGGGCACGCTGATCAGCCCGAACACGCTCGACATGTTGATCACGTGACCCTCGCCGGCCGCCTTGAGGTGCGGCAGGAACGCCTTGGTCCCGTGGACCACGCCCCAGAAGTTGATGCTCATCAGCCACTCGAAGTCCTCGTAGGACATGGCCTCGATGCTGGCGGCGAGGGCCACGCCGGCGTTATTGAAGATCAGGTTGACCCGGCCGTGGTCGGCCACGACCTGGTCGGCCCAGGCGAACACGGCGCCGCGGTCGGCGACGTCGACGCGCTGCGACGTGATCTTCGCCGCCGCGCCCGCGGCCTCGCAGAGCATGACCGTCTCCGCCAGGGTGGCCTCGTTGAGGTCCGACAGCGCCAGGTGCGCGCCGCGGGCGGCAAGCTCCCGGGCCAGCGCCCGGCCGATGCCGGAGCCGGCCCCGGTCACGGCGGCGACCCGGCCGCGGAACGTCTTCATGCCGGATCCCCGGCAGCCGCGAACTCCTTCGAACGGGCCGGATTGGAGAACACCATGGCGTCGTCCACGACCCCCCGCAGCTTCAGCGATCGGTAGTCGCGCAGGTAGCTCTGGTTGATCTGCCACGGGAACCGCGAGCCCTGCTTGGGGAAGCGGTGGGCCGAGCGCTGGACGTAGCCGGAGGTCAGGTTCAGCAGCGGCCGGGTGCCGACCGACTGGTCCCGGTCGACCGGCGTGGCTTGCCGCATCCCGGTCGCGCGCATGTGGTTAACCAGACGGCAGACGTAACCGCAGGTGAGGTCGCACTTGAGGGTCCACGACGCGTTCGTGTACCCGACGGCGATGGCCAGGTTCGGCACGCCCTCGATCATCATCCCCTTATAGGTCAGCCGGGAGGCGAGGTCGACGACCTCCCCGTCGACCAGGAGCTCGATCCCGCCGAGGAACAGCAGTTCGATGCCGGTCGCGGTGACGATGATGTCCCCCTCGAGCTCGGCGCCCGACCGCAGCCGCAGCCCCCGCTCGGTGAACTCCTCGACCTGGTCGGTGACCACCGACGCGGTGCCGCCGGAGATGGCCTTGAAGAAGTCGCCGTCGGGCGCGAGGCAGAACCGCTGGTCCCAG
>DASYXX010000681.1:0-1803 GCA_035934395.1 Streptosporangiaceae bacterium | reverse complement strand
CCGGGCCTTAACCTCTGCGGCGCGGGCCGGGTGGTGTGCCTGATCGACCCGGTCGGCGACGTGTACGCGTGCCCGTTCGCGATCCACGAGGAGTTCTGGGCCGGGAACGTCCGGCAGCCGGGTGGGTTCGCGACCGTCTGGCGCGAGTCGGCGCTATTCGCCGAGCTGCGCAGGCCGGCCTCGGGCGGGGCATGCCGTTCGTGCGGGTTCTTCGACTCGTGCCGCGGCGGCTGCATGGCGGCCAAGTTCTTCACCGGGCTGCCGCTGGACGGGCCCGACCCCGAGTGCGTGCGGGGCCTCGGCGCGGATGCGCTGCGGGCGACGGACCCGGCCGCCGTGCCGCGCCCGGCGCTCGATCACTCGCACCGTGGTCCGGTCCCAGTCACCATCGGGCGCCCGCCCGCCCGGGCGTGCGATGAGAACCCGCTGGTCGGCCTCAGCGTCGGGGCCAGCGTGTGATGCTCCGTTACAAGAAATAATCGCTATCGAGCGAAAGGAGCGGGACGTGACCGGAAAGCTCGACGGCAAGGTCGCCTTCATCACCGGTGCGGCCCGCGGGCAGGGCCGGAGCAACGCGGTGTCCAACGCGATCCTGTGGCTGGTCTCCGACGACGCGCGGTACATCACCGGCGTCACGCTCCCGGTCGACGCCGGCTACACGAACAACAAGTAGGCGGGGGAGGGTGAGGGCGGAAGGGTGAGGGCGGGAGGGTGGGTGAGAACAGCATGGTCGGCCTCATCGACGACACCCGGGCCCGGATCGCGGCCCGGGTCGTGGGGCGCGGGCGCGAGCTCGAGCTGATCCTGGCCGCCGTGGCCGCGGGCCGGGACCTGCTGCTCGAGGGGCCGCCCGGCACCTCGAAGAGCACGCTGCTGCGCGCGATCACCGCCGAGTGGGGCGTGCCGCTGGTGTTCGTGGAGGGCAACGCCGACCTGACCCCGGCGAAGCTGATCGGCCACCACAACCCGGCCCGGGTGCTGCGCGAGGACTACAGCGCGGCGAACTTCGTGGACGGCCCGCTGCTGGAGGCGATGCGCGAGGGCGGGTTCCTGTACATCGAGGAGTTCAACCGCGCTCCCGAGGACACGCTGAACACGCTGCTGACCGCCATGGCCGAGCGCGAGGTCGCGGTGCCCCGGGTCGGCCGGATCGCCGCGCGCCCGACGTTCCGGGTGATCGCCACGATGAACCCGTACGACAACGTCGGCACCACGCGGCTGTCCACCAGCGTGCACGACCGGCTCTGCCGGCTGGCCGTGACCTACCAGGACGCGCAGTCCGAGCGCGGGATCGTCGCGCTGCGCGCGGCTTTGGGCGCGGAGATCCCGGCGGACCTGGCTGCGGCTCTGATGTCCGACGCGGTCGCGGTCACCCGCGCCACCCGCGAGCATCCCGACGTGCGCCAGGGCAGCAGCGTGCGCGGCGCGATCGACCTGACCCTGGTGGCGGGGGAGCTGCTCGCGCTGCGCGGCATCGCGGATTCCGGCCACTCCCGGTACCGCGACACCGTGTTCGACGCGATGGTGGTGGCGTTGTCCGGGCGGATCCACCTGGACGAGACCGCGGAGACCACGCCCGAGGCGGTGCTGCGCCAGATCTGGGAGGACCACTTCATCCTCAACCCGGCCGCCGCGGCCCCCGGTTGAAGAGCCGTGCACGCCGAGACGCCGGTCACCCGGCGGGGCGGCCGGCCGGGCCGGCCGGGTCGGCCGGGCGGGCTGCAGCCGCTGCGGCGCCGGCCGAAGCGGCTCGACGCCGAGCCCGTGCTGTTCGAGGCGCGGGGCGGCGGCTCGGGCGCCCTG
>DASYXX010000635.1:0-5421 GCA_035934395.1 Streptosporangiaceae bacterium | reverse complement strand
CTGGGACTACGACTTCCGCGGGGATACCGGCATCGTGGAGTCGTACGTCTCGGTGCTGCGGCGCAAGATCGACACCTCTGACCCGCACCTGCTGCACACGCTGCGCGGCGTCGGCTACGTGCTGCGGCTCCCGTCGACCTAGGCGGCGCTCCAGCCATGTCGTCGGGTAGGGGCACAGACCGGGGGGTCTGGGAGCGCCTGCGGAGCGTGCCCGGCCGCACCCCGCTCCGCGTCAAGCTGATCACCGCGCTCCTCGCCCTCGTGATCATCGCGCTAGGCCTCATCAGCTTCGCAAGCCGCGCCATCTTCGGCGGTTACCTCACGCATCAGGCGGCAAATCAGCTGACTGACTACTACCAGTCGGTCTACGGGAAGGCGTCCAGGGGCCACCTCGGCGGGTACATGTTCGTCGGCAGCTCCGTTCAGCAGGTGTGGATCCTCAACTCGCACGGGCAGCCGATCCAGGTGTCCCAGGGTGGAGTGCCGCTCGCAACGTCAGGAAATCCTCCTCCGGACGTCCCGACAAGTCAGGCCTGGCTGAACGCCAATGCGGGCCAGCCGGTCACGGTTCCCGGCCCGACCGCCGGCGACAACTGGCTAGTGATCACGCAGCAGATCCCGATCCAGGTCATCAATCCCCCGAACTCGATCACCAACTCGACCGCCATCCTCGTGGTCGGCACCGACCTGGGCAACATCAGGCACGAGATGGGCTACCTGACCGAGATCGACATGCTCGTGAGCCTGGCCGTCATCGTCATCCTCGCGATCGTCGGCGTCGCGGTGGTCCGCGCCAGCCTGCGGCCCCTCACCGATATCGAGCAGACCGCGGCCGCGATCGCCGGCGGCGACCTGTCCAGCCGGGTTCCCGATCGTGACCCGCGGACCGAGGTAGGCCGGCTCGGCCGGTCGCTCAACGCCATGCTGGCTCAGATCGAGGCCGCCTTCCGGGCCCGCACCGAGTCGGAGGAGGCGGCCCGGCGCTCGGAGACGCGGATGCGGCAGTTCGTCGCCGACGCCAGCCACGAGTTGCGGACCCCGCTGACCGCGATCCGCGGCTACGCCGAGTACTACCGGCAGCGCGGTGGGCTCGGGGAGATCTCCGGCGCGCCGCCCCGACCAGCCCCGAGCAACGGTTCCGACGTCACGGGGTACCAGGTGGCCGATGCCTCGGCCGAGAGCCCGCACACCCCGGACGACGCGGCCGTGTCCCCGCGCCACGCGGACCCCCGCCCGGAGGAGGCCTCCCCGGAGACCGAGGGGCCGCTGGCCCGGGCCGACCTGGACCGGATCATGCAGCGGGTGGAGCAGGAGTCCTCCCGCATGGGCGTCCTGGTCGAGGACATGCTGCTGCTCGCCCGCCTGGACCAGCAGCGCCCGCTGGAGCGGCGCACCGTGGACATGCTGACGATCGCGGCGGACGCCGTCAACGACGCACGCGTCGTGGCACCAGACCGGAACATAAGCCTCACGGTAGGATCCGGCGCGGCGCTTCTGGTGGTCGGCGACGAGGCCAGGCTTCGCCAGGTGATCACCAATTTGATGAGCAACGCGCTCAACCACACGCCAGGGGGAACGCCGATCGAGGTCCAGGTCCGGTCCGGCAGCCTGAATGAGTGGCGCCAGGCCGCGCTGGCCGCCGGCCGGACCGCGCTCGCCGCGGCCGGGCGAGACGGACAGCCCGTGCCCGCCGTGGTCCTCGAGGTCGCCGATCAGGGCCCGGGGCTGACGCCCTACCAGGCAGAACACGTGTTCGAGCGGTTCTACAGAGCCGACCAGGCCCGGACCAGGAAAGCGGGGGGCGCGGGCCTCGGGCTGTCGATCGTGGCGGCGCTGGTGGCCGCCCACGGCGGCAACGTGTGGGTGGAGTCCCCGCCGGGCGGCGGGGCCACGTTCCGCGTCGCGATCCCCCTGGCGCCCGAGGCCAGGCACATCGATCCGGACCCCGACGACGGCACCGACCCGGACATCCTGGACTCGCACGGCTCGTTAGCCTCCGGGCCCGCCCCATGGCCACATCCACCGCCGCCCGGGTCGCCACCTCCGCCCGGCCGGCCCGCATCGAAAGACCGCATCGATGGAACATAGATGCTGCCCTAACCGCATCCATGGGACATCGATGCGATTGGGGACGCGCGGCGAAGCTCCCGGCGGTCAGCGCAGCAGGACCCGGATCTCGTGGATGACGTTGGCGCCGTATCCGCGGCGGTTCCACTCAGGCTCGTCCGGCTGGACATGTCCGGCCAGGTCGGCTGCCCGGGCGCGGAGGCTCATTTCCCCTGGCCCCAGGCCGGTAATTACAGATAGGCAACGCACGAGGCGGGGCGAGACCTCCCGCGCCTTAGCGCTTTGAGCAACTTGCGTACGTTACATATGAAAAGTCGCACGAGCCCGGACACGCTCGCGCGGATCCGCCCGCCGCGCCGTCAGCCGAGCCGGGCCAGCACGCTCCGGGCGGCGTCCAGCGCCGAAGCCCGGTACGCCGCGCCGAACAGGCACACGTGCACCAGCAGCGGGTGCAGCTGATGCAGCGGCACCCGGTCCCGCCACCCGGCCGCCAGCGGCGTGACCTCCTCGTAGCACGCGCGGATCCGGTCCAGGAACGGCGCGCCGAATAGGGCCAGCATGGCCAGGTCGGTCTCCCGGTGCCCGCCATGCGCGGCCGGGTCGATCAGCCAGCCCTGCCCGCCGGACCACAGGACATTGCCCGACCAGCAGTCCCCGTGGATCCGGCTCGGCGGCTCGGCCGGCCCGGCGAGGTCGCCGACCCGGGCGGCGACGGCCTCGATCAGCCGGACATCCGCCGAGGTCAGCGAGCCCGCGTCGCGGGCGCGGCGGGCGTATGGCAACAGCCGCTGGGTCGCGTACCACTCCGGCCAGGAGGTTCCGGCATCGTTGGGGAGCGGCAGCCCGGCGATCGACCCGGGCCACGGCGCGCCGAACGCCGCGGCGCCGGCCGCGTGCAGCCGCGCGAGGTCGCGGCCGAACCGCTCGGCGGCCTGCCGGGCCGGGGCCTCCTCGGCGACCCAGGAGATGACCAGCGCGGCCTCGTCCCACCCGAGAACCTCGGGGACCGGCACCGCGTCGGCCTCGCCCAGCCAGCGGAGCCCGCGCACCTCTGCTGCAAACCCCGCTGCCGCGGACCCCGCCACCGCGGACCCCGCCGCCTCAGAGCCCGCAGCCGCGCCCGCCAGCTTGGCGAAGGCCGTGCGACCGTCCGCGAGGGTCACACGGCAGTGGCGGACGCCGTGCTGGCCGCCGATCCCGCGACAGTCTCGCACCGCCGTGCCTAGGACCCGTTCCAGCCGCAGCATAACGTCCGGGTCCGACAATCCGCCGTCCCGCCGTCGCATCACCCGGAGGCCGCGGGCCGGCCGGCCAGCAGCGTGGCCAGCTGACTGGCCAGGCCCCGGGCTGCGGGCTGCACCAGATCGAACACCAGCGCGTACTCCTCTGGACCACCGCCCCAGGGATCCGGGACCTCGAGGTCGCCGTCGGTCCAGGAGCGGGCCGGGTCGAACGACAGGAACAGCGCGGTCCGCTGCGCGGCCTCGCGGTCGGGGGCCATCCTCCGCAGCCGCGCCAGGTTGCTCGCGTCCATTCCCAGCACCAGGTCATAGCGCTCGAACCAGGACGGCTCGAACTGCCGCGCGCGGTGCCCCGCGCCGTCGTAACCGCGCCGGGTCAGCTCGGCCCTGGCCCCGGGGTCCATCGGCTCGCCCAGGTGCCAGTCCCCCGTTCCCGCGCTGTCGACCTCCACCCGCCGGGACAGGCCCGCGCGGTCGAATTCCGCGCGGAGCACCACCTCCGCCATGGGCGACCTGCAGATGTTTCCCAGGCACACCAGGCCGACCCGGTATGGTCCGGACGCATTCCTGGGAGGCGGGGCGGCCGCCGATCCGGGTTCGTGAGCGGGCATGGCACAAGCATGCCCGACGGGGCCGGCCACTCTGTCGCCTATTGGTGACCGTGCCACCATGGTGAGCATGCCAGCGGCAGATGAGTACCGGAAGCTGTCGTTCTGGCACGAGACGGTGCCTGGCACGCTCGAGCCAGGTGACCCGCTGCCGGGGGATCTGGATGTCGACGTCGCGATCGCCGGCGCGGGCTACACCGGCCTGTGGACCGCGTACTACCTGTCCCGCGCCGACCCGGCGCTGAAGATCGCGGTCTGCGAGCGCGACATCGCCGGGTTCGGCGCCTCCGGCCGCAACGGCGGCTGGTGCTCGGCCCTGTTTCCCGCGTCGCTCGGCAAGCTGGAGCGGATGGCGGGCCGGGACGCCGCGATCGCCATGTACCGGGCCATGCAGGCAACGGTGGACGAGGTGGGACGGGTGACGGCGGCCGAGGGCATCGACTGCCACTGGGCCAAGGGTGGCACCGTGCAACTCGCGCGCTCGGCCACCCAGCTGGAGCGGGCCAGGGAGGAGGTGGCGGAAGCCCGGTCGTTCGGGTTCGGTGACGAGGACCTGCGGCTGCTGCCGGCCGAGGAGGCCCGCGGCCTGGCGGGCGCGTCCGGCGTCCTGGGCGGCACCTTTACCCCACACTGCGCGGCGATCCACCCAGCGCGGCTGGCCCGAGGACTGGCCGACGTGGTACGGCAGCGCGGCGTGCTGCTGTTCGAGCGCACTCCGGTGCTGAGGCTGAGCCCGGGACGGCTGGTCACGGGGACCGGGACGGTGCGGGCCCGGTATGTGGTCCGCGCGACCGAGGGCTACACCGCGGCCCTGCCGGGCCAGCACCGGGCGCTTGCCCCCGTGTACTCGCTGATGATCGCGACCGCACCGCTGCCGGAGGAGACCTGGGCGGAGATCGGCCTGGCCGGGCGGCCGACGTTCAACGACCTCCGCCACCTGATCATCTACGGACAGCGCACGGCGGACGGGCGGCTGGCGTTCGGCGGGCGGGGCGCGCCGTATCATCTCGGCTCGGCGGTCCGGCCGTCGTTCGACCGGGTTCCCGCGGTGTTCAATGCGCTGCGCCGCACGCTGGCCGGGCTGTTTCCCGTGCTCGGCGACGTCAAGGTGACGCACGGCTGGGGCGGCCCGCTCGGCGTGCCGCGGGACTGGTGCGCGTCAGCCGGCCTCGACCGTTCCACCGGCCTGGGCTGGGCGGGCGGCTACGTCGGCGACGGCGTTGCCACCACGAATCTGGCCGGCCGCACCCTGGCCGACCTGATCACCGGGGCAGACAGCGAGCTGACCCGGCTGCCGTGGGTGGGCCACCACTCGCCGCCCTGGGAGGTAGAGCCGTTGCGCTGGCTCGGCGCGAACGCAGGCCTGCAGGCGATGGGCTGGGCCGACCGCGTGGAGGCCAAGACCGGGCGCCCGTCGCGCGCGGCTCGGATCGTCGGCCGGTTCATCGGCTCCTGACCCGATCCGGCCCGTTCCGGCGGGAAGCAAAGCCGGATGGAGTTCGCTC
>DASYXX010000603.1:0-7332 GCA_035934395.1 Streptosporangiaceae bacterium | reverse complement strand
GCGCTGCTCGGCCGTGGCGAAGGGGTCCTCGGTGCCCGAGCACATCAGCACGCTGGCCCGGATTCTGGCCGAGTCCGCGGGCCTCGGCGGCAGGTAGCCGGGGTGAAACCCGACCACCGCCTTGACGTCCGAGCGCGTCCGCGCCAGCTCCAGAGATACCACCCCGCCGTAGCAGTACCCGATCGCGGCGACCCGGGCCGGGTCCGCCGGGGCCTGAGCCAGGAGGACGTCGAGGCCCGCGGTGGCCACGCGGCCGAGGCGTTCCGGGTCGGCGGACAGCTCGCCCACGCGCTCCATCACCTGGTCCGCCGGGAGCGGCACGCCGTTGCCGTTGTAGTCGAGCGCGAAGGCGACATAGCCGAGGGCGGCCAGCTTCTCCGCGACGTCCCTGGCGTGCTTGTCGAGCCCCGGGCCCTCATGTGAGACCAGCACGGCCGGACGCAGCCCGGCCTGGGTGTCGTCGTCGAAGGCGAGATGGCCGATCATGGTACGGCCGTCGGCCTCGTAGCGGACGTCTTCGATGTGCATGCAGGTTCCTTCCGCAGTGGCCGCCTTGCCCTCGCCAGGAACCCTACTGCCGCGTGGGCTGACGCGGCTGGGAGCAGGCGGTGCCGAGCTGCCGCAAGGCCAGCTCGATCAGCGGCCGCAACGGCACCGGCGGGTCCGAGCCGTACCAGCGCCTGATCGCCACCTGCGAGGCCGCGGTCACCGCGCCCGCCAGGATCTGCGGGTACATATCGGCCTCGGGTCGGTCTCCGGGCCGCCGGCCTGGACGAGGCCCTGCGCACGTGGTTCTAGGTGTCATGAGTCTGACTGACGGGCCCTGAAGCAGTCACCCTGCGACGCTCAGGTTTCCCTGCTTACCCGAATCGCGGCCAGGGCAGCGCTCCACCCCGGCCCTGATCGCTGCGGGTGTTGGTGAACTGGCGGGGGGCCAGGCACCGTTGTCGGGGTGAGAGGGCGACCCTCATGCGGAGATTGGGAGCGGCATGTCGGGCTCTGGGTTGACTGTTGGCAGGTACCGGCTTGAGGATCTGATCGCCACGGGCGGGATGGGCGAGGTCTGGCGGGCGGTGGATACCGTTCTGGAGCGCCCGGTCGCGGTCAAGATGCTGTACGCGGAGGGGGCGCGGCAGGCGGAGACGGTGGCCAGGTTCCGGCGTGAGGCCCGGCTGGCTGGCTCGGTCTGCCATCCCGCGATCGCGTCAGTCTACGATTTCGGGGAGGCAGGGCCGGGACACCCGCCGTACCTGGTGATGGAACTGGTCGACGGGCAGTCCTTGGCGGAAGTGCTGCGTTCGGGGCCGCTGGATGCGGCGCGCACCATGGACGTGATCGCGCAGGCGGCGGCTGGCTTGCAGGCCGCGCACCTGGCGGGCCTGGTGCACCAGGATGTCAAGCCGGCGAACCTGCTGCTAGGCCGAGATGGCCAGGTGAAGGTGACCGATTTCGGGATCGCGCAGGTCTCGGGCGCGGCGCCGGCGGGGGTGAGGGGCATGATCGCCTGCACGCCGGCGTACCTGGCGCCCGAGCGCGCCGCGGACGGGCCGGCGACCCCGGCCGGCGATGTCTACGCCCTGGGCGTGGTGGCCTACGAGTGCCTGGCCGGCCACCCGCCGTTCACCGGGGCGCCGCTCGAGGTGGTGTGCGCGAATCGTGATCTACCGCTGCCGCCGTTGCCGGGCACCGTTCCGGCGGGAGTGGCCGGGCTGGTCGCCGAGCTGACCGCCAAGGACCCGGCTGGCCGGCCCAGTGCGGGCGAGGCCGCCGCCTGGGCGGACCGGCTTCGCGGCGATCTTGCCGGTAGCAGCACCGGTGTGCCGCCGTCCCCGGCCGCCGGGCCGGGCCCGACGCTGGCGGAGATTCAGCTGCCCGGCCCGGCTGATGGCCGTCGCGGCGCGAGGCGAGACCGCCGCCGCCTAGCGAGCCGTGCGCTGGTGCCCGGCGCGGCGGTGGTGGTGCTGGGGGTGCTGGCCGGCCTGCTGGGGATCCTGGTAAGCGGGCCGTCGGGCACGCCGGGGCCGTCCCCGGCCCAGGCGGCGGCCAGGACTTTCGAGGTCGACGCCGGCTCGCTCGTCGGACAGCCGGTTCCCCTCGCACTTGGCCAGCTGCGCCAGCTCGGGTTTGCGGTGCGGGTGCGCTGGCAGCCGACCAGCCAGCAGCCTGCGGGAACGGTCGTGTCCATATCGCCCGGCGGCCAGGTCCGGGCGGGCAGCGTGGTCACCGTGACCGGGGCCCTGCCGCCTCGCCAGGTGACCGGAGCGCACGCTCGCGGCGGCGGGAATGACGGCAACAACGGCGACGGGCGCAACGGCGGCGACGGAAACGGCGATAGCCACGGCGGCGGCCACGATGGCAACGGAGGCAGCGGAACCTGAGGTCCTCCCGCGCGTTCGACGGGCGCCAGCTCCCCGGCCGCCGCGCCGGATGAGCCGCCCTGCTCCCAGACCGGATGTGATGATGGGTTACGTCCATGCCTGCCGGTACGCCGCGGCGGGCCGGGCGGCAGGCGGCCGCCTGGGGAGTACTGGGACCCCGGCCGCCTGCCGCCCGGCGGTCACTAGCAGTACCGCCGGGCCTGGCGGACTAGCCGGGCGCGCAAAGCGGTGCCACACCCGGTCCACGTAAAGTGCGGGCGGTAGGTTCACCCAAGCCGGCCAACAGTGCCGACTGGGCCGTAACGTCGCTCACCGCCCGGCCTCCGTCCGGCCAGCTGGCACCCGGACTTCGCGGATGCCGGATCGCTTTCCCGCCGCGCGGCCGCTACAGCTGTGCGAGGTGCTCGGCCAGCGTGCCGACGACCGCGGGATCGCCGGGCTCGGCGAGGAGCCACAGCGCGTGCCGCAGGCGGAACGCGGTCTCCAGCGGGCGGGCGTCGGTGTCGAGCCCGCGCGTCTGCCGCCGTGGCGGGCGCTCAGAGGCCGTTCTCGTCCAGGATCCGCATCAGGTTGCGCTTGCGCTTCTGGTCCATGCGCAGCGCCGCGACGTAACGCCGGAACTCGCCGGTGGTGCCCAGCGCCTCGTGGCAGGCGCGCGCGGACAGGAGCAGCGCCGCGATCCGCCGGTAGACATTGTCGCCGGTCAGGCGCTTCAGCGGCCCGATCGCCCTGCGGTACACGGCCAGGGCATCGGCGGGGCGGGCGGTGACCGAGGCGTCGGCCAGCCGGAGCAACTGGACCTCGGGGGTGCCGTCCTCGGCCGCGGCCCAGGCGCCGTCCAGGTCGCCGTCGTCGAGCAGCGCGTCGATGAGGACCGGGCCGCCCCAGGCCCAGGAGGCCCGGTACGCCAGGTTGCTGCCCGCCCGGGCGCGCGCCGCCCGCGCGTCCTCGCGCAGCAGGTCCAGTGCCTGGCCGCGCTCTGCGGGCCAGGTGCCGGACGCCGTCGCGGCCTGCCGCAGCGCCTGGTAGTTCCCCAGCGTCCGGTCGGCCTGGAAGCGGGCGCGGCGCAGGGTGAGCACGTCGTCGTCCCGGTCCGCGGCCGCGTAGCGGGCGGCCAGGTACTCCACGAGCTGATCGTCCGGGCGCGCCGCCTCGCGCAGGCCGCGCTCCGCCCAGTCGAGCGCCTCCCCGCCGCGGCCCGCCTGGTCGAGCTCACGGGCGATGCGGAGATGGGCCTGGCCCCGGTCGTCAAGATCGGCGGCATAGAACGCGACGAGGGCGTCGACGTCACCGTCGGCCCTGAGCACCGCCTCCACGATGTACCGCTCCTGCCAGCCGTCCGGATGCTCCGCGTACGCCGCCTCCGCGCGGGAGCGGAACGCGGCGGCACCCGCCTCGCCGAGCAGCTCCGCGTAGTCGCCGATGTCGGGCTCGAACCCGTAATCGCCGGTCAGCAGCAGCTCGGCCAGGTAGTCGCCCAGCGACGCCGGGTCGGGCGGCGCGGCCTGGCAGGCGCGCAGGTGGGCGTCAAGCAGCTCCTCCGCGGCCAGGCCAACGTGGCCCGACGAGTCATCGACGGACTCGTACAGTTCGGTGAGCAGGCCAAGCGCCTCCCGCGCGATCCCGATCGCGTCCGCCGCTCCCCCGGCGGCGGTCAGCTCGTCGATCGCCGTGGCCGCCTCGCTCACGTCATGGGCGTAGGCGTAGGCCTCGCCGTGTTCGAGGTAGCCGCTGCCGGGCAGTGCGATCAGCTTCCTGACCGCGCGGCGTACCGCCGCCGCGTCCGCGTTCACCGACGCCGCACGCAGCTCGAAGCGCCGGCGCAGGTCCCGGTCATCGTCCAGCAGCCCGAGCAGCTCGGCCAGCAGCTCCTCCTTGGGCAGCGATCCCAGCCAGGACTCCAGCGCCTGCCGCTGGGCGTGCGCGGCCTCGAGGCGCCGCGGCAGATCGTCGCCGATCTCCAGCACGGACAGCGCGACCGCGACGCAGTGCTTGCAGAAAAAGCCCTCCTGCCCCTGCGGGCAGGTGCACCCGCCGCGGAGCCGTTCGCCGCCGAATACGACGGCAACCCGGTACGCGCTATTGCCGTAAACGGTGGCCGTGATCTCCGTACTGCCAATCTCCAGATCTTCTACCGCTCCCAGGTAGCCCTGCCCGCGTTCGAAAGACCTCGATCCCGCCGCCTGCCGGATATCGGCTTCGGTAAATGCCAGCGCCATGCCCATGCCGCCATTCAACACCCGCCGGTGACCCATTGATACCGCTCTGTCCCCGCAGACGTCACCGATCCGGGTGTTACCGTGAACGTCTTGGCACCGGGGCGAGCGAGGGCGCGCATACATGACAGCCGAGCAGCACGACCTCGCGGTGCGCGCGCCGCTGACCGGCACGGTCATCGCCGTCGCGGTCGGCGCGGGCGACCAGGTGGAGCCGGGCGACGAGCTCCTGATCCTCGAGTCCATGAAGATGGAGCACGCGGTCGTCTCCGAGGACGCAGGAAAGATCCTTGACGTAACGGTGCGGGTCGGGGAGACCGTCACCGCCGGGACGCCGCTCGTGGTCATCGAGCCGCGCGAGCACGACGAGGCCGGCGACCTGCAGCAGGCCGAGGTCGACCTCGGCCGGGTCCGTCCCGATCTCGACGAGGCGATCCGGCGCCATCAGATCGGCTCCGACTCCTACCGCCGCGAGGCGACCGAGCGCCGCCACGCGGAGGTACGCCGGACCGCCCGCGAGAACATCGCCGACCTGGTCGATGACCGCAGCTTCGTGGAGTACGGGGCGCTGGTCATCGCCGCGCAGCGGCGACGCCGCTCGCTGGACGACCTGATCGAGCGAACGCCGGCCGACGGGCTGGTCACGGGGACGGCGACCGTGGGCGGCGTGCCGGTCGCGGTCATGTCCTACGACTACACCGTGCTGGCGGGCACGCAGGGCATCCAGAACCATCGCAAGACCGACCGGCTGTTCGAGCTGGCCCGGCGCGAGAACCTCCCGGTCGTGATCTTCGCCGAGGGCGGCGGCGGCCGCCCGGGCGACACCGACGGCACCGGGGTCGCGGGGCTCGACGTCACCACGTTCCGGGTGCTCGCCGCCCTGAACGGGCGCGTGCCGCTGGTCGCGATCGTGTCCGGCTACTGCTTCGCGGGCAACGCGGCGCTGGCCGGCGTCTGCGATGTGATCATCGCGACGGAGGACAGCAGCCTCGGCATGGGCGGCCCGGCCATGATCGAGGGCGGCGGGCTCGGCGCGGTGGCGCCCGGCGACGTCGGGCCGATGCCGGTGCAGGTCGCCAACGGCGTGGTCGACGTGCTCGCCCGCGACGACGCCGCCGCGGTCGCGGTGGCCAGGAAGTACCTGGGCTATTTCGCCGGCCGGCACGGCCAGCCGGGCGATCACGCCGACCAGCGCGTGCTGCGTCACCTGGTGCCCGAGAACCGGGTCCGCGCCTACGACGTCCGCCCGGTCATCGAGGCGCTGTTCGACTCGGGCTCGGTGCTCGAGCTGCGCCCGGAGTTCGGCGTCGGCATCATCACCGCGCTCGCCCGGCTGGGCGGGCGCCCGGTCGGGCTGATCGCGAACAACCCGCGCCATCTGGGCGGGGCCATCGACGGCGACGCCGCGGACAAGGCGACCCGGTTCCTCGAGCTCTGCGAGGCCCACCGGATCGCGGTCGTGTCGCTGCTGGACACACCGGGGTTCATGGTCGGCCCGGACGCCGAGCAGACCGCGACCGTGCGCCGCTTCGGCGCGATGTTCGTGGCCGGAGCGCGGGTGACCGTGCCGCTCTGCGCGGTCGTCCTGCGCAAGGCCTACGGCCTCGGCGCGATGGCCATGGCCGGCGGCGACCTGAAGGCGCCGCTGCTGTGCGTGGCCTGGCCGACCGGGGAGTTCGGCGGGATGGGCCTGGAGGGAGCGGTCCGGCTGGGCTACCGCAGGGAGCTGGACGCGATCGCGGATCCGGCCGAGCGCCAGCAGCGGTACGACCAGCTCGTGGCCTCGTACTACGAGCGGGGCAAGGCGCTGAGCACCGCGGCGGCGTTCGAGATCGACGACGTCATCGACCCGGCCGACACCCGCGCGATCCTGATCAGCGCCCTGGCCCAGGCGAGCCGCTAGCCAGGCCGGAAAGGCCGGGCCTTCCGCCATCGAGCCGTCAACGGCCGCCCGTTATGCTCCTTTTGCCGCCTTTCCGCGCGGCCTGGCCGTGTGGTCGATGGGCCACCCACCCCGATATAGAGGGTGGTCGATGGCCCATCGACCCCAATCACCGAGGTGATGGGCGGGCGTACACCGACTAGGCCGCCCGTACGAAGCGCCTTGTGCCGGGATTGTGGTGACGATCTGGCCGCTTCCACTTCCACCCGTCCTAGACCTTGACTCGAATGATAGCTATCTGGCTAAATAGCTAGATGGCAGAGGATGAGGCGTCCGTGTTCCGGGCGCTGGCGGACCCGACCCGGCGGCAGATTCTCCAGGACCTCCGCGGCGGCGAGCTGCCGGCCGGGGACATCGCGTCCAGGTTTCCGATCAAGGGCCCGTCGGTGTCACGTCACCTGTCGATCCTCAAGAGCGCCGGGCTGATCACCGAACGCCGGGACGCCAACCGGATCCTGTATTCCCTGGCCAGCAGCCGTCTCGCGCTCTGCGTGGGCGGCTTCCTGTCGACGGTCTGCCCGGACCAGGTCATGCTGCGGCATCAGCGGGCCGGACGCACGGCGGGGACGCCGTCGTGAGGGCCCCGGCCGTCCGGGCGGTCATGGAGCGCAGGCTGCTGGTCAACTACCGCGTGGACCCGGAGCTGCTGGCCGCGTTGCTGCCGGCTCCGTTCCGGCCGGTGCTCGTCGGAGGCTACGGCGTCGCGGGCATCTGCCTGATCCGGCTGGGCCAGGTCCGCCCAGAGGGCGTTCCGGCCAGGGCCGGGCTGACGTCGGAGAACGCCGCCCACCGGGTG
>DASYXX010000602.1:0-6128 GCA_035934395.1 Streptosporangiaceae bacterium | reverse complement strand
ACTCTGGAACTCCGGGGGAGACCCCGGAACGCAGGGACGGCGGGCAACCGAGGTTCCAGGCGGGTGTGCGGCGCTAGTGGTCGGGTCGGCAGCGGACAGCAGCCGGGCAACCGGCAGCTGAGCGATCGGCGTGCTGGGCTGTGCGACCGAGCGAGGCCCCTCCATCTCATACATGGAGGGGCCTCGTCGTTGTGCCGTCACCTATTGTGACGCATCAGGGCACTCGCCGCATACGTAAGCACACCCACAGCGAGCCGGAGGGGCGCGGCGCCGCCTGGACTGAGGAGCGAGCGACGAAGGAGCGAGCGACGAGGGAAGGCGGTGCCTCAAGGGCGCCCCGCAGGCGAGCCAGGAAACACAGCGAGCCGGAGGGGCGCGGCGCCGCCTGGACTGAGGAGCGAGCGATGACGGAGCGAGCGATGAGGGAAGGCGGTGCAGTGAAGGGGGAAGGGGAGGCGGGTGGGGCCCCGGAGGCGAGCGGGAAAGCACAGCGATGCGAGCCCGGGCGAGCAGGAAACACAGCGGGGCGCGGCATGGCCTGTGGATCACGATGTGGATGAGCAGGTGGACAGGTGCCGGTAAGCAGGGGATAACGGCGGCATGTCCTGTGGACAGCCAAAGAATCTTGAGATTGCCGGCGCAAAGCCCTTGTGCGAGCCGGCGCCCAGGCAGTAGAAACTCACTCACCACCAAACGCGGATCCGGGGGAGACCCCGGAAACGGCCGGGAGCCGGGAGACCGGATCCCGGGCGGTATCCGGGCCGGTGGTGGCCGGGCCGTAGGGCGCACGCCGGGCAACCGGTGGCCGAGCGATCGGCGGGCTCTGGCGGCCAGGGCCGGGCGAGGCCCCTCCATCTCATACATGGAGGGGCCTTCGTCCGTTGCGGCGCCGCGGCAAGGTTCACCGCCGAATTGGCGACATATGGCGACGCCGGACGGCAGCCCTCAACGAGGTGCGCACAACGCGTAACGCCATGTGCAATGGCGGACGATAATGAGACAGACGCAGGCGACGTGGGTACCCCCGAGCTCACGTCGCCGCGTCTTCACCTGGCCCGCCCGTCCTGAACCTTCCCGGTCGGCGACCGGGCGGCGGCACCCGCGCTGCGTGCCGGCAGTACCCCGCGACCGCCGCGCCCGGTAGCGTTCGGTGCATGACAGCTACCACAACGCCTGCGGGCGGGAGCGCACCGTTCGGTCGTATGCTCACCGCGATGATCACACCGATGGACGGCGACGGGGCGGTCGACTACGCCGGGGCGGCCCGCCTGGCGGATTACCTGGTCACGGACATGCGCAACGACGGCCTGGTGATCAGCGGCACCACGGGCGAGTCGCCCACCACGAGCGACATGGAGAAAGACCGGCTGCTGCGCACCGTGGTCGAGGCCGTCGGGGACCGGGCGGCGGTTGTCGCCGGGGTCGGCACCAACGACACCGCGCACTCCTGCGAGCTCGCCCGCCAGGCCGAGCAGGCCGGCGCGGCCGGGCTGCTCGTGGTCACGCCTTACTACAACAAGCCGCCGCAGCACGGACTCGTGGCGCACTTCACGCGGGTCGCCGACTCGACCGGCCTGCCGGTGATGCTCTACGACATCCCGGGCCGGACCGGCACCGCTATCGCCACCGAGACCCTGGTCCAGCTGGCCGAGCACCCGCGGATCGTCGCGGTCAAGGACGCCAAGGGCGATCTCGGCGCCGGGTCGGTGGTGATGGTGAGCACCGGCCTGGTCTTCTACTGCGGCGACGACATGCTCAACCTGCCCTGGCTGGCGGTCGGCGCGGCCGGCTTCGTCAGCGTGCACGGCCATGTCGTCGGCGACCGGCTGCACGAGATGATCGACTCCTATCTGGCCGGGGACGTGAACACCGCCCTGGCCATTCACCGCGAGCTCCTGCCGGTGTACACGGGCATGACCCGCATGCAGGGCACGGTCTCCGCCAAGGCCGCCCTGGCCATGCTGGGACTGCCCGGCGGACCGGTGCGCCCGCCGCTGGCCGACGCCACGCCCGCTGAGGCGGAGCGGTTGCGCACGGACCTGGTGGCGGGCGGCGTGAAGCTCCGGTGAGCCACCCGCACCCAGAGCTCGGGCCGCCGCCGCCGCTGGCCCCCGACGGCCTGCGGATCGTCGCGCTGGGCGGGCTCGGCGAGATCGGCCGGAACATGACGGTCTTCGAGCACGCGGGCCGGCTGCTGATCGTGGACTGCGGCGTGCTGTTCCCCGAGCCCGACCAGCCCGGCGTCGACCTGATCCTGCCGGACTTCTCCTACCTCGAGGGCAGGCTGGAGCAGGTCGAGGCGGTCGTGCTGACGCACGCGCACGAGGACCACATCGGGGCCCTGCCTTACCTGCTGCGGCAACGGCCCGAGCTTCCGCTTGTCGGCTCCAGGCTCACCCTGGCCCTGGTGGCCAGCAAGCTCACCGAGCACCGGCTGACGCCAGATGCACGTGAGGTGACCGAGGGCACCCGACAAACGTTCGGACCATTTGATCTTGAATTTTTCGCCGTCAACCACTCCATCCCCGATGCGCTGGCCGTCGCCATCCGCACCGGCGCCGGGCTGGTGCTGCACACCGGCGACTTCAAGATGGACCAGCTGCCGCTGGACGGGCGGCTGACCGACCTAGGCGGCTTCGCGCGGCTCGGCGCCGAGGGCGTGGACCTGCTGATGTCCGACTCCACCAACGCCGAGATACCCGGCATCGTGGCCACCGAGCGCTCGATCGGCCCCGTGCTCTCCAACGTGTTCGACGCGGCCAGGCAGCGGATCATCGTGTCCTGCTTCGCCAGCCACGTGCACCGGGTGCAGCAGGTGATGGACACCGCGGCCGCGCACGGGCGCAAGGTTGCGCTGGTCGGCCGGTCCATGGTGCGGAACATGGGCGTCGCCCGGGAGCTGGGCTATCTGCGGGTCCCGTCGGTGCCTGGCGGCCTGCTGGTCGACCTGCACGATGCCGAGGAGATGCCGCCCGAGCGGATCGTGCTGATCTCGACCGGGTCGCAGGGCGAGCCGATGTCCGCGCTGGCCCGGATGGCCGGGCGCGACCACCCGATCCGGATCGCCGAGGGCGACACGGTGATCCTTGCCTCGTCGCTGGTGCCGGGCAACGAGACCGCGGTGTCCCGGATCATCAACGACCTGACCCGGCTCGGCGCGCGCGTGGTGCACCGCGGCAACGCGATGGTGCACGTGTCCGGGCACGCGCCGGCCGGCGAGCTGCTCTACGTGCTGAACCTCACCCGGCCGAGCAACTTCCTGCCGGTGCACGGCGAGTGGCGGCACCTGCGGGCGCACGCGGAGCTGGCCGCGCTGACCGGAGTGCCCGACGCGAACATCGTCATCGCCGAGGACGGGGTGGTCGTCGACCTGGTAGACGGCCATGCCTTCGTCGCGGGCAAGGTCCAGGTCGGCTACGTGTACGTGGACGGGCTGTCGGTCGGCGAGGTGACCGAGGCGTCGCTGAAGGACCGGCGCATCCTGGGCGAGGAGGGCTTCGTCTCCGTGGTGATCGTGGTCGACTCCACGACCGGGAAGCTCGTGGCGGGCCCGGAGATCCACGCCCGCGGGTCCGGGATCGACGACGCGGCCTTCGGGGACATCCGGCCGCGGATCGAGGATGCGCTGGCGCGGGCGGCGGCCGAGGGGGTCAGCGACTCCTACCAGCTGCAGCAGCTGGTCCGCAGGACGCTGGGGCGCTGGGTGAGCGACAACTACCGGCGCCGCCCGATGATCATCCCGGTGCTCCTGGAGGTCTAATGTCCGCGGAGCGGTGTTTGCTCCGCATCGGGGGGTTGAAGGGGGGTCGTCACCCCTAGGGAAAAATCAGCCACCCTGATCACGCAGCCGGAAGCGCTGCAGCTTGCCGGTGCTGGTCCGCGGCAGCGCGGTAACGAACCGCACGGAGCGCGGGTACTTGTAGGGCGCGATCTGCCGTTTCACGTGCTCCTGCAGCTCGCGGGCCTTGGCCTCGTCGCCGGCCGTGCCCTCCCGCAGCACCACGTAGGCCGTGACGATCTGGCCGCGCGCCTCGTCGGGGACGCCGACCACGCCGCACTCGGCCACGTCCGGGTGGCCGAGCAGGACCTCCTCGACCTCCGGGCCCGCGATGTTGTACCCGGCGGAGACGATCATGTCGTCGGAGCGTGCCTGGTACCAGAAGTAGCCGTCCGCGTCGCGGATGTAGGTGTCGCCGGTCAGGTTCCAGCCGTCCTGCACGTAGGACCGCTGGCGGTCGTCGGCCAGGTACCGGCAGCCGGTGGGACCCTTCACCGCCAGCCGGCCAGGCTCGCCGTCGGCGACGGGCTTGCCCTCCTCGTCCAGGATCGCCGCCTCGTAGCCCGGGACCACCCGGCCGGTCGACCCCGGCCTGATCTCCTCCTCGGCGGAGGAGATGAAGATGTGCAGCATCTCGGTGCTGCCGATCCCATCGATGATCTTGACGCCGGTGGCGTCGTAGAACGCCTGCCAGGTGGCGGCGGGCAGGTGCTCGCCCGCCGAGACCGGCCTGCGCAGCCCGCGCAGCTGCGCGGCCTTGCCCGCGGCGAGCATCGCCCGGTACGCGGTCGGCGCCGTGGACAGCACGGTGACCCCGCGCGCGGCGATCTGGTCGGCCAGTTGCGCCGGCGTGGCCTTCTCCAGCATGAGCGTCGCCGCACCCGCCCGAAGCGGGAACACCAGCAGCCCGCCCAGGCCGTAGGTGAACGCCAGCGGCGGGGTGCCGGTGAAGATGTCCTCGGGCCGCGGCTTGAGCACCTGCGCCGAGAACGTGTCCGCGATCGCGAGCAGGTCGCGGTGGAAGTGCATCGTGGCCTTGGGGCGTCCCGTCGTGCCCGACGTGAACGCGATCATCGCCACGTCGTCGGCGGCCGTGTCGACCGCCGCGAAGTTCCGCGGCATCGGCGCGGCCCGCTGGACGAGGTCATCTGGCCCGGCCCCCCCGTAGCCGACGATCTGCGCCACGCCCGCGGCGGCGAGCTCGCCCGTGAACCTGTGGTCGCACAGCGCCAGCCGCACCTGCGCGATCTCGCAGATCGCGGACAGCTCGGCGGCCCGCAACAGCGACATCGTCGCCACCGCGACCCCGCCGGCCTTGAGCACCCCGAGCCAGCAGGCGGCCAGCCACGGGTTGTTCGGGCCGCGCAGCAAAACCCGGTTGCCGGGAACCAGCCCGAGCTCATCCACCAGCACCCACGCCACCTGGCTGGAGACGCGCACCACGTCGTCGTAGCTCCACGAGGCGTCCTCCGACAGCAGGCACGGCCGGTCGCCGCCGCGGGCGTCGGCGGTTGCGTCGAGGAGGTCGACCGCGGCGTTGAGCCGCTCCGGGTAGCGCAGCGCGGGGAGCGAGAATCGCAGCTCAGGCCAGAGCTCGTCCGGAGGCAGGCGGTCCCGGCAGAACGTGTCGACATGAGCGGATGGCGAGAGCTCCATGGCCCCTCCTCGGCGACTCGTCCCCAGTATTCCGCCTCCATGACGATAGTCAAAGAATCAGGCCAGCTCCCCGGCTGCCTTACGTGCGGTGATTACCGGGCGGGTCACCTACGGCGCTGGGCCTGCCCGGCCGGCGCGGTGGCCGCGGTCCTTCTGTGCGCGGACCGCTGGCAGGCGGGAGCGCGACCAGCACCGTCCAGCCCGCCAGCGCGACCGTCACGATCGCCTCGATCACGATGGACTCCACGACGAACGACGCCTGGATCGACTCGCGGAAGCCGAACAGCCCGACGCTGAGGCTGATCAGCAGCGCGCCGAGCGTCCCCGCGGCGAATCCGGCCGCGAGCAGGCCGACGACCGGCCGGGCCCAGGCCAGCAGCACGGCGGCGAGCGCGAACGCGGCCAGCGCGTCGACCAGGAACATGGGGCCGTCGGTCGGGATCTGCCGGTATCCCTCCTGCCACAGGTGCAGGTGGATGTAGCCGATCAGGACCAGGATCGCCGCGCTGCCCAGCCGGAGCACCAGGGCGACGATGCCCCGCGGGGTGCGAATGCTCAGCGGCGTGCCCCGCAGCAGGCTCCGCCACCGGGATGCTGTCGGTTCGGTCATCTTCTCTCCTCAGCGGACGGAGTAGGCGGACACGGCCTGGACGAGGACGGTGCGGGCCGACGGCCACAGCGCGGTCGGGGCGGC
>DASYXX010000590.1:0-5866 GCA_035934395.1 Streptosporangiaceae bacterium | reverse complement strand
TGAGGCACTGGTATGGGAGTCTTCACCGCACGTTCACCCAGAAAGCGCCTGCTGCTTGATCCGGTTGGTGAGCTCCGTGACCTGGTTGTAGATCGACCGGCGCTCGGCCATCAGGGAGCGGATCTTCTTGTCCGCATGCATCACGGTCGTGTGGTCACGGCCGCCGAACTGCTGGCCGATCTTGGGGAGCGACAGATCGGTCAGCTCCCGGCACAGGTACATGGCGATCTGCCGGGCGGTGACCAGGACCCGCGACCGGGAGGTACCGCACAGGTCGTCGATGGACAGCCCGAAGTACGACGCGGTCTGGCCCATGATGGTCGACGCCGTGATCTCCGGCCCGTGGGCCTCGGGGATCAGGTCCTTCAGCACGAACTCGGCTAGCTGGAGGTCCACCGACTGCCGGTTCAGGCTGGCGAACGCCGTCACCCTGATCAGGGCCCCCTCAAGCTCGCGGATGTTGGTGGAGATCCGGCTCGCGATGTACTCGAGCGCATCGGGCGGCGCGTTGAGCCGGTCCTGGGCGGCCTTCTTGCGCAGGATGGCGATCCGGGTCTCCAGCTCGGGCGGCTGGACGTCGGTGAGCAGCCCCCACTCGAACCTGCTCCGCAGCCGGTCTTCCAGGGTCACCAGCCGCTTGGGCGCGCGGTCGCTGGAGATCACGATCTGCTTGCTGGCGTTATGCAGCGTGTTGAACGTGTGGAAGAACTCCTCCTGGGTCCCTTCCTTGTTCTCCAGGAACTGGATGTCGTCCACGAGCAGCACGTCCACGTCGCGGTAGCGGCGCCGGAAGCCGTCCCGCGACCCGGCCCTGATCATGTTGATGAAGTCGTTGGTGAACTCCTCCGAGCTGACGTACCGCACCTTGATGCCCTGGTACAGGCTCTGGGCGTAGTGGCCGATCGCGTGCAGCAGGTGGGTCTTGCCCAGGCCCGAGTCCCCGTAGATGAACAGCGGGTTGTAGGTGTTGGCCGGCGCCTCGGCGACGGCGACGGCGGCCGCGTGGGCGAACCTGTTGCTGGATCCGATCACGAACGTCTCGAACGTGTACCGCGGGTTCAGCCGGGCCTGCGCAGGCCGCGGCGGCGCGGCCGGCGCGAAGCCTGCCGGGGCCGGACGCTCGCCGCCCAGGTCTGGGTCGTCCGGCCGGGCCGCGGGCAGGCGGCCCATCGGGCCGAGGACGCCGCTCCGGGCGGTCCCGAGGAGGTCGCCGGAACGAGCATGACCCAGGTGGCCTCGGCGGGCCTCATCGCCGAACGACGGCGCTTCTGCGGGGCCGTCGACGATCGCGGGCAGCGGGCCGGTTGCGGCATCGGCCACGACCTCGTCGGCCGGCTCGTCGCGGCCGTCCGCGACGCCGTGGACGCCGGGCGGGCGGTAGCCGCCGTCGGCGGCGACGGCCGTGGGATCGACCGTGACGGCAAGCTGGATGCTGCGGCCGAGCTCGCGAGACAGCGTGTTGGTGATCAAGGCGCGCAGCCTGGTCTCCAGCTGCTCCTTCACGAACTCGTTCGGCGTGGCGATCAGCGCCGTGTTCTCGACCAGTCCGAGCGGCCGGGTGAGCTGCAGCCAGGCCCGGTGAGCGGGCTCGATCTGCATCCCGGCGAGCTCGTCCAGCGATCGGGCCCAGACTTCCGCGAGGTCTACTTCGCTCACTGGCCGTTCACCTCGCGCCCCCACATACTGATCAACAGGTTTATCCACAGGTTGTGCACGTTGCACGTCGGTGCAGCAGCCGCCCCATTCGTCGTCGGAAACCCCGACCTAGGCGATCGCTGATCCGGATCCCCGCGGTCTGGATCGCTTGTCCACAGCCTAGGGGTCGGATTCGGTACTCGTTTGGCAAACGGCAAGTGTTGCGGAGGGTGCCAGCGGGATCCCGGGCGGTCAGGGAGCGGGATCTCGGGTGGCGGCAGGGCGACCGCGGCGTGGCGGCCCGGCGTCGCCAGGGTGACCGGGGGTCGGCGGACGAGCGCGGCCGCGGCCGCCGGGCGGCGGCCACCGGGCCGGCTTGACCGGGGCGCTGCCCCGCATGCCGCTTCTTTTGACCGGCGGTGCTGGGCCGCATATCGTTCTGATGGCCTGGCCACCGGCCGGGCTCTGTTTACCATGTCCTGAAACCCGCGCGGCGCGTTGGTGAGCGCCCGCGCCGGCCGCCCGGTACCTGGAGTCCCAGTGAGCAAGCGTACGTTCCAGCCGAACAACCGCCATCGCGCGAAGACGCACGGGTTCCGGGTGCGCATGCGGACCCGCGCGGGCCGCGCGATCCTTGCCGCGCGGCGCCGTAAGGGGCGCGCGCGGGTCAGTGTCTGACCTGCGCGCCCCGGGCGTCCGCGGGAGCGCGCTGGCGGGCTGGTGACCGCCGGTGCTCCCCGCGGCATCGCGGATGCGGCGGCGCTCGGACTTCACTGCGGCGATGCGCGGCGGCCGCCGCGCGGGACGACAGCTGCTCTCGGCCCATCTGCTCTGCCAGGCGGACCGTGATGAGCCGGCCCGGGTCGGCTTCGTGGTTAGCCGTGCCGTGGGCGGCGCTGTCGTGCGCAACCGGGTCCGACGGCGGCTGAGACATCTGGCCCGCGGGTATCTCGGGTCGCTTCCTGAAGGTAGCCTGTTGGTGGTACGTGCCAATCCCCTGGCCGCTACCGCACGCCAGGCGGATCTCGCCGCCGAACTCGACCTGGTAATCGGAGCTTTGCTTCGGCGGCAGGGTGGGGCGCAGAGTCCGTGACGAGCACAGCACAGCGAGAGGCCAGGAAGCGGCCATCGGCCGCGGCCTGGACTCTCATCCTGCTCCTCAACGGGTACCGGCGCTTCGTCAGCCCGCTGCTCGCACCCCGGTGCCGGTTCTACCCGTCGTGTAGCGCGTACGCGCTGGAGGCGGTGCACCTGCACGGGGCCCTGCGGGGTTCCTGGCTGGCGGCGCGGCGGCTGAGCCGCTGCCATCCGTTCCATGCGGGCGGCCTGGACCCTGTGCCTGCGCCGGGGGGTAAGTCCGGCGCCGCCGAGACCGCGTCCCGGGGCGGCGCTGCGGGGCAGCAGTACCCGATGAGAGTTCAAGGGAGCTAGCCGGTGGGGATCCTCAACCCGATATACGACGCCGTCGCGTGGGTGCTCAAGCAGATCTACAACGGCCTGAGCCCCGTCTTCGGTGACGCCAGCGGCTGGACCTGGGCGCTCTCGATCATCATCCTCGTGGTCCTGATGCGGCTGATCATGGTGCCGCTGTTCATCAAGCAGATGCACACGACGCGCGCCATGAGCGCGCTGGCCCCGCAGATGCAGGCGCTGCGCAAGAAGTACAAGAACGACAAGCAGACGCTGCAGCAGGAGACGATGAAGCTCTACCAGGAGGCGGGCGTCAACCCGCTGATGGGGTGCCTTCCGGTCGTCCTGCAGCTGCCCGTGTTCTTCGCGCTGTTCAGCGTGCTGAGAGCGATCGCCAACTGGAAGCCCCACCACACGCCCCAGTACGGGCTGACGCTGAAGATGGTGGAGACCGCCCAGCACGCCAAGATCCTCGGCGCGACCGTGGCGGACAAGTTTCTGTTCACCGGCACGCTCCACGTCCCGGCGACGGCGAAGGCCACCATCCTGGTGGCGGTCATCATCAGCATGGCCACGACCTTCATGACCGTCCGGCAGAGCATGAAGCGCGGGATGATGCCCGCGGCGACCCCGGACAACCCGCTGGGTCAGTCGCAGAAGTACATGATGTACATCATGCCGGTCTTCGCGCTGTCCGGTCTCTACTGGCAGTTCGGGCTGGTCCTGTACTGGGTGACCACCAACCTGTGGACGCTGGGTCAGCAGTACGTGCTGTTCCGCAAGTACCCGCAGCCCGCCGCCGCCGGTGCCGCGGCGGCCGGGGGACCGGCGAGCACGCCGGGCCCGGTCGGGCGCGCGGCGACCCCTTCGCGCAGGCGCACCGCCGCCAGCCCGTCCGATTCGGTGGAGGACTCGACGGATCGGGCCGGGTCGAACGGCGCGGGCCGGAGGAGTCCGAACGGCGCTCAGCCCCGGGGCGCCGGCCGCCGGACCACCGGCGCAGCGGCGGCCAGGCGCGCGCCGCAGGACGCCGCGGCGTCGGCCAACGGAGGCGGGATGCTGCGCAGGCTGGGCAAGAATCGCGCCGAGCCGGAACCGCCGCCTGCGCCCGAGGTTAAGATCGTCAGGCAGCAGCGGCAGCGGCAGTCACGCAGCAAGCGGTCTGGCAAGCGGTGACGGCATCTCACGGTGCCGCTACATGGCTGTCAGCACAAGCGAGCGTGGAGACACAGTGAGCCAAGGGGAAAGCGCCGCCACCGAGCCGCAGGTGACCGCGGCAGCAGAGTCCCGAGCCGAGCGGGCGCCAGAGGAGGCAGTCGCAGTGGAGGCTGAGACCGTCCCGGTCGTCGAAGATGATGCGGTGGCCGATGCCGTGCTCGAGGCGGACGCCGACCCTGACGCCAGCCCGGGCGACATCGAGGGGGCTCCGGACGAGTGTTCCCGCGAAATCGAGATCGCTCCGCCGGATCTCGCGGACCTGGAGCTCGAGGGCGAGATCGCCGCTGACTACATCGAGGGGCTCCTGGACGTCGCCGACCTGGACGGGGACATCGACATGGACGTCGAGGGAGACCGGGCCGTGGTGTCGGTCGTCGGCGCGACCCTGGAGGAACTGGTCGGGCCGAAGGGAGAGGTCCTCGAGGCGCTCCAGGAGCTGACCCGGCTCGCGGTACACCGGCAGACCGGCAGCCGCACGAGGATCATGATCGACGTAGGCGGATACCGGATGCGGCGGCGCAGCGAGCTCGCGGAGACCGGCCGGGACGCGGCCGACGAGGTCAAGCGAACGGGCGAGCCGAAGACACTCTGGCCCATGAACCCGTTCGAGCGCAAGATCGTGCACGATGCCGTCGCAGCGGCAGGCCTGCGGAGCGAGTCCGAGGGCGAGGAGCCGGACCGTCGGGTGGTCGTTCTACCTGCGAGCTGAGTCAGTCGGTCCGCGACCGGTGGCGCCGGGTCAGTCTCTGGCGGCGCCCGCAACGGCCCGGGCCGTGTTCGGGCCGGCGCTGGGCCTCGCCGGGCGCTACGCGGAGCTGCTCGCCGGCCCGGGCGTGGACCGGGGCCTGATTGGCCCGCGCGAGACGGCCCGCCTCTGGCAGAGGCACCTTATGAACTGCGCGGCGGTAGCCGACCTGGTGCCGCGGCCCACGGCCGGCCGCTCGGTGATCGATCTTGGCTCGGGTGCGGGGCTGCCGGGGATCGTTATGGCCATGGTGCTGACCGACTCCGAGGTCATCCTGCTCGAGCCGATGGCGCGGCGCGTCGCGTTCCTGGAGGAGTGCGTGCGGCTGCTGGGCCTGCGCAACGCAGCGGTTTACCGGGGGCGGGCCGAGGAGGCGGCCGGGCGGCTGGTCGCGGACGTGGTGACCGCCCGCGCCGTCGCGCCCCTCGAGCGGCTCGCCGGAATGGCCGCGGCGCTGGTGCGGCCCGGCGGCCTGGTCCTGGCCATGAAGGGAGCCGGGGCGGAGCAGGAAATCGTGCGGGCACGCCCCGTGCTTGACAGGCTAGGTGCGCGGGACGTGATGGTCGTGCACGCTGGGAGCGGTAAGGTCAGTCCGCCGCCGACGGTCGTCCGGTTCACCGCCGGCCCCGGCGGGATTCCGGGGTCGTCCCCCGGGACCAGCGCGCGGGCAGTCGGCGCGACGCGTGAGCGCCCTGGACGTGACTGACGGCAGGGCGCGCGGGAAGGAGAACGTCGATGACGGCCGCTCACGGCCTGGGATGGCCGGGCCAGGAAGGCGCTGCGTCCGGCGATGCCGCTCCGCCGAGGGCGGAGCCGACCGGGCTGGATCCAGCGTTCGCCCCGGGCTCGGGGCAGGAG
>DASYXX010000580.1:0-4787 GCA_035934395.1 Streptosporangiaceae bacterium | reverse complement strand
TTCATCGACTTCCTGTGCCCGTACTGCCGGCGGTTCGAGCTGTCCTCGGGACCGGCGCTGGCGCGCCTGGTGGCCGGCGGGCGGGCCAGGGTCGCCTACCATCCGATGAACTTCCTGGACGCGGCGTCCACGACGAGCTACTCGACCCGGGCCGCCGCGGCCTCGGGTTGCGCCGCCGACCGGGACGCGTTCCCCGGCTACGCGCACGCACTGTTCGTGCACCAGCCGCCCGAGGGCGGGGCGGGGCTGAGCGACGCCGAGCTCGCCGGCCTCGGCCGCGAGACCGGCCTCGCCGCGGAGTTTGATGCCTGCCTGTCCGATGCGCCCTACCTGGACTGGTCGGCCTATGTGACCGCGCGCGCCACGGCGGCCGGGGTCAGCGCCACGCCGACCGTGCTCGTCGCGGGCGAGGTGGTCGCGCCCGAGGCACAGGCGATCACCGCGGCCGTCGCCCGGGCCGACGGCGCACGCTGACAGCACCCTGGCTGGCCGGGTCGCCGTTGAGCCGGCCGCGCCTCAGCTCTGCCTGCGCGGCTCGGCCAGGCCTGCCCACGGCGGCGCGGCGTCGTCGGCGCCGCCGACGTTGGCGGCCAGCCTGCCCAGCAGGCCGCTGAGCTGATCCAGGTCGGCGTCGGCCAGGCCGGCCCGCAGCCGGGCGTCGAAGGCGATCGCCGCCCGCTGCATCCGGACGAACGCGGCCTCGCCCGCGTCGGTGAGCTCGACCACGTGGACGCGCCGGTTGGCGGCGTCCCGCGTGCGGGTGACCAGGCCGCTGGCGTCCATGGCGTTGAGGTGATGCGTCAGGGTCGCCTCGCGGACCCCCACCTTCTCGGCCAGCTTGCGCTGGTTGGCCGGCTTGTGGATCTTCAGGTTAAGCAGGATCAGCCAGACCGGGAGCGTGCCGCCCGCTTCGTCGAGAGCCTCGTCGAACGCGCGGCTGACGGTGCGGGCCACCTGGCTGAGCCGCAGGCCGATCGGGACGCGGAACGCTTCGTCCATGCGATCAGCGTACCACAGAGATAGAGATCTAAGTGTTTGACAGCAAAAACCTTAGATATCTAACATAGTTTAACGCCCGTGCTGAGTATCAGGCTGGTCGTCGCTTCTCCTGGATGGTGAAGCCGAGCTTCCCGAGCACCGCGACGGCGCCGCTCTTCCCGCCCTCGAAATCACCGGAGGCCAGGCGCTGGCCCGTGGCGAGCTCATAGGCCGTGCCCAGGATGGCTTTCGGCGGGTAACAGCGGTCCCCCCAGACCAGGTCATAAGTCGTGGTAGGGGCGAAGCCATGCGCAGCGAAGAACTCCCGCGGCCCCAGTCGGTCGTACTCCCGCATCGCGTGCACCACGTCGGCACGGGTCACGCGGTCCCACGTCACCACGGTCATCGGTTTCCTCCCAGGATCGTTGTGGCCTGCATGTCCGGCTCCGCCGTTCCCGGCTACATGTCCAGGACGATGTCGGTGCCGGGCCGGGCGCAGCAGATGAGTACCTCCCCTTCGGCGGGTGATTCCAGCGGCTCGGGGGAGTAGGAGACGTCACCGGAGAGCAGCTGGGTGGCGCAGGTGTGGCAGACGCCGGTCCGGCAGCTCCACCGGGTGGGGACGTCGCAGGCTTCGGCGAGCTCTAGCACGCTGCGCTGGCGGCCCGGGAATGGTGCCGAGATGCCGCTGCGGGCGAAGGTGACCAGCGGGCCGGTCCCGGGCGGGCCGGGCGGCTGGTGGGGCGGCCGGACATTAACCCCGGCGAGCCCGGGGTTGATCGAGGGCAGGGCCCCGAACAGCTCGGCGTGGATCGCGGCCGGGTCAACGCCGAGCGCGGTGAGGGCGTCCCGCATGTCGGCCATGAACGAGGCCGGGCCGCAGAGGTAGGCGCTCGCGCCGGCCGGGATGGCCAGCCCGGCCAGCGCCTCCTTGCTGAGGCGCCCGGGGGCGGCGCGGGCCCGGTGGCGTTCGGGGGGCGTGGCCGCGCTGTAGAACACGTACTGGCGGGCGTTCGGCAGCGAGGCGAGCAGGGCGTGTGCCTCGGCCGCGAACGGATGCTCGTCCGGTCCGCGGGCCGCGTGGAGCCACCAGATGTCCCGCACGCTGTGGCACGCCGCGAGCTGGTGCAGCATGGACAGGACCGGCGTGACGCCGATACCGGCGGAGATGAGCAGGATCGGGCCGGCGCCGGCCTCCAGGACGAAGTCGCCGCGGGGCGCGGCCACGTCCAGGGTCGCTCCGGGTTGCAGGCTGCGGTTCAGGTAGCTGCTGGCGATGCCGTGGGGCTCCTGTTTGACGCTGATCCGGTAGGTGCCGGGGCCGGGCGCCGAGGACAGCGAGTAGCTGCGGACCGGGGCCGGCTGCCCGGCGCCGGTGATCCGCAGCGTGAGGTACTGGCCGGCCCGGACCGCAGGGAGCGCGGTGCCGTCGGCGGCGGCCAGGTAGATCGAGGACACTTTCGCGCTCTCCGCGACGACTTTGGTAACGCGCAGCTTCCGGAACGCGGGCCATGCTGGCCCGGGTCGCGGGGCCGGCTCGGTGCCCGCAGGCGGAGTGCCGCCGGCGTCGTGACCCTCGGCAGCGGCCAGCAGGTCGCGAAAAGAGTCCTGCCAGCCGGGGCTCAGAGCGGGGATCTGCAGGGCGACGCGTAGCTTGTCCGGATCGTGGCCCGGAAGGTAGAGCAGCGCGTCGGTGTCGGCCACCGACAGCGTGCCGGGCCCGGTCCTGGTCCTGACGATCACATCGCCGGCCTGAATGCGTCCCTCGGTGATGACGCGCATGTAGAACCCGGGACGGTGGTGGGCGACCAGCAGCGCCGGCAGTTCCGGCTCACCGAGGCGCAGGCCGACCCGGTAGCAGGTGACCCGCGGCTGGGTGACCTCGAACTCGGCCTCGCCGATCCGGTAGCGGTCCCCGATGCACACCTCGTCGTCGGGCAGGCCGTCGACGGTGAGATTCTCCCCGAACTGGCCGAAGGTGAAGTCATCGCGGCCGAAATGGTCCTGCCAGTACCGGTAGGAGGCGATCTGGTAGACCAGTACCGCCCGCTGCTCGCCGCCGTGGCCGTTCAGGTCGCCCTGGCCGTCCCCGTCGATGTTCAGCCGCCGCGCCATCCGCGGCCCTGACACCTGGTCCTTCCATACGCCGGTGTAGACGGTCCTGCCCTGCCAGGACACGTCCTTCGGCTTCCCGACGTTCACCGACAGCAGCACCGCCACCCGGTGGCCCGCCGGGCGGTCCGTCATGCCATCCGTGGCGATCCTGGTCACGGCTGCTTGCCGGGCGCGATCTCCTCGGTGGTGAGATCGCGGTCGGGGCCGTGCGGGACCACGCTCTGGCCGGGCTCCAGCTGCAGCCGGGTGCCGTCGAGTTCTACCACGACCTTGTCCGGCTCAAAGGACAGGAGACCGGAAATGCGCCCGACCTCGGGCCAGGCATTGTCGTACGACCACACGGCGCGCCGCGCGTCATGAACGTCGTAGTAACTGCACAGGCCTTTGTAAGGGCAGAACGTCTGGCCGTCGGCCGGGGTGAGCGCGGATTCGTCGGCGTCGGCGCGCGGGACGTACCAGCGGGGCGCGAACCCAGTCCCAAGCTCCCGCTCGATGGCGGCGATCTGGTGCGACAACGCCGGCTGCGACACGTGCAGCGCCGCCGCGGCCTTCGTCAGCGAGCCCTGCTCCACGATCGTGACCAGGCACTCAAGCGCCCTCATGGAAAGCATCCGGCTACCGAGTTTATGCCAGCTGCAGGAAGCTCCCGGCGGCCCGCTCAGCCCGCGGCGGCGCGGCGCGCCAGCCCGTCGACGAAGATGTCGATGAGCAGGTCGAAGCGCTCATCGCGGTCGGCGAACGCGAACTCGTCAGCGAGGCCGACCATGGTGGGGAACGACTGTGCCGGCAGGGCCGCGATGTAGTCACGGGCCATGTTCGCGACCTCCTGCAGGCCGGCCTGGTCCGGCGGCGGGGCGAGGCCGCCGGAGTCGGCGCCGTCGTCGTCCACGCCGGTCTCGTCCACGGTGAAGCCGTTCACCGTGGAGATCAGCAGCAGATATCCCTGCACCGCCAGCCGCGGCGGGAGGCCGCCGGCCCGCAGGATCGCGAGCATGCGCTCGGAGAAGCGCAGCGCGTTCGGGCCCATCGGAACGCGCCCGATCGAGATCCGCACGAGGTACGGGTGCCGCAGGCTGACGCGGCGCTGCGCTCGCGCGACGTCCTTGAGCTGCTCCTGCCAGCGCCTCGGATCGGCGTCGGGCACCTGCTCCTCGCCGATCAGCTCGTCGAGCACCAGGTCCAGCAGGCCGTCCTTGCTTCCCACGTGCCAGTACAGTGACGCGGCGCCGGTGCCGAGCTCCTCGGCCAGCCGCCGCATGCTCAGCGCCGCGAGGCCCTCGTGGTCGAGCAGCTTGACCGCCGCCGACACGATCGCCTCCCGGCTGATCGGCTCGCGCCGGCGCCTCGAGCGCCGGTCCGGCAGCCGCTGCCAGGGCGGCGGGGGAATCTCCGGGTTCGCGTTCACGACGACCTCGCTTTTCATGCGCCATCCCGCGATCGCGCTCTGCCTCAGACAATCTTGCCTCAAACACTGTACCAGACTCGAACGCTGTTTGATTGGATCGTCGGTCCATGATAGAACATCGTTCGAACAACGAATCTCGTTCGAGGGAGTGCGACATGACCAGTCCGGCCGTCCTCATCGACCGCCCGGCCGCGCCGGCCGTTTACCGCTGGCGCTGGCTCGCCGCGATCATCATGATCGTCGGGGCGCTCATGGACATGATCGACGTCACGATCGTCAACGTGGCGCT
>DASYXX010000569.1:0-4172 GCA_035934395.1 Streptosporangiaceae bacterium | reverse complement strand
CCCGCCCCGGCTGCGCGAGCTGGTCACCGCCCGGGATGTCACCTGCCGCAACCCGGTCTGCGGCCAGCCCGCCTGGCGCGCCGACCTCGACCACACCCAGCCCTGGGCCCCCGGCGGCACCGGCGGCAAGACATGCTCGTGCAATCTCGGCGGCCGCTGCCGCCGCGACCACATCCTCAAACAACACCCCCGCGTGCGACACGAGGTCGCACACGTATCGAGTGAACTCGCAGATTGGAGGGTCGGTCTTTGCAGATCGGCGGCGTAGTTCCAGGCTAGTGCTCAGAGCCTGTCCCCGCCCTGGCGTGCGTGCGCGGGTCCTGCTCGCGCGGGTGCGGAGCCCAGGGAAGAAGCCTGAGCGGTTCCTGTGTCATCCGGGGGCGGCGGGCAAGGGGAAGGCCGGGCGGGCGAATCGCGTGAACCCTCGCTGACGCCTCGTTAGCTGTAACCCCGGATAGGTGACGGCTGGGCCGGGGGACAGGACCCGTGCCGTTGCAAGGCGGCTGGTGGCGGGCTGGCGACGAGGGTGGCCCGTGAGAGCACCACTGGTCCCGGGGTACAGAGGGCGCCCAATCCGGTCGTATCTCGCGTGTGCGGAACGTGGAAACCCCGTCATGGTCCGCTGGCTCCGGCTGGCGGTAGGCCGATCGTAAGAGGGGCGGAATACCAGGCGGGAAAGGATGGCCGAGAAGCGAATGCCGGCGGCCGAAAGGAAGCGGGAAACCAGGCCGGAGGGCGCCTCCTTCCAGGCGCGGGCCTGGATAACCGGCCGGATACCGGACGTGTGCCGGGCCCGAAAGGGAGCTGACGCGAGCCAGGTGAGCCTGTGAGGGCTGACGCCAGGAGCCAGACGAGCCGAAGGGCAAGTTAGATGCCGGGAACGGTGAACGGACCGGAGGGCGGGCTGACGTGGGACGCAGTTAACTGGGCGGTCCACGAGCAGAACGTAGCGCGGCTGCGGCAGAGGATCTTCACGGCGGCGCGGGGCGGGGACTGGCCGAGGGCCAGGAACCTGCAGAAGATGATGCTGCGGTCATGGAGCAACACGCTGGTCAGCGTGCGGCAGGTGACCCAGCGCAATGCTGGCCGCCGCACGGCGGGGATTGACCGGGTCGTCGCGCTTGACGGCCCGGCCAGGATGGCGATGGCGGTGCAGGCGCATCGCAGCATCAGGTCCTGGCGGCCCCTTGCGGTGCGGCGGGTGTATATCCCCAAGGCGAACGGCAAGCAGCGCCCGCTCGGGATACCGGTGCTTATGGACCGCTGCCATCAGGCGCGGGTCAAGAACGCGCTGGAGCCTGAGTGGGAGGCCCGGTTCGAGGCCCGCTCCTACGGGTTCCGGCCGGGCCGCGGCTGCCAGGACGCGGCCGGGGCGCTTTACGCCGCGCTGAACGGTAAGGCGAGGCGGGCGTGGATCCTGGACGCGGACCTGACGGCGGCATTCGACAAGATCAGCCACTCCTTCCTGATGGAGCAGCTCGGCGGCTTCCCGGCCAGGGACCTGATCGCCGGGTGGCTGAAGGCAGGGGTATTCGAGGCGGGCCAGGGGTTCGCGCCCACGGACGAGGGAACGCCGCAAGGCGGCATCGTCAGCCCCGTCTTGCTGAACGTCGCGCTGCACGGCCTTGAGGAGGCCGCCGGAGTCCGGTATTACGCGTCCGGCGCCCAGGCCGGGAAGACGCGCGAGGGCTCCCCGGTCGCGGTCAGGTACGCCGACGACTTCGCGGTCTGCTGCTATAGCAGACAGCAGGCCGAAAGCGTACGGGACAAGCTCGCGGGATGGCTGGCCGGGCGGGGCCTGGCCCTGAACGAGGACAAGACGCACATCGTCCACCTCACCCAGGGCTTTGACTTCCTCGGCTGGAACTTCCGCCGCTACCCCGGCAGTAAGCTGCTGATCAAGCCGTCAAAGGCGGCCGTCAGGAAGCACCGGCAACGGCTCGCGGACGAGATGCGCAGGCTGCGCGGAGCGAACGCGGGGGCGGTCATCGCCGCGGTCAACCCCGTCATCCGGGGGTGGACGGCCTACCACCGGGGCATGGTGTCCAGCGAGACTTTCGCCTCGCTCGGGTACTACACGTGGAAGCTCACCTACAAGTGGGCGCGGTACTCGCACCCGAACAAGCCAGCCCGCTGGGTAACCAGCAGGTACTACGGCAAGTTCTGCCCGTCCAGGAACGACAAGTGGGTCTTCGGCGACCGGGAAACCGGCGGCTACCTGCTCCGCCACTCCTGGACGGCCATCCGGCGGCACATCATGGTCAGGGGCCGGGCATCTCCCGATGACCCGGACCTGGCCGGATACTGGGAACACCGGCGGCGCAGGCACGGACTCCCGCTCGACACCGGGACGCAGGCCCTGCTCACCAGGCAGGGCAACCGCTGCCCGTCATGCGGCGGCCCGCTCCTTGACGTCAGTCATCTGCCCGCCTCACCCGAGGAATGGGAAGACTGGTGGCTCAGCGTCACCCGCCAGCGCACCCCCCGCGCATCCAGCACGGCGGGAATCCCGCAGCCGCCACAGGCACCGAGAACCACCCTCGTCCTGATGCACGCCTCCTGCCACCGCAGGAGCACAGCACGCAACCCGCAACGCCCCAGCGGCTTGCCTGAGCCGGGTGCCCGGAAAACGGGCAAGCCCGGTTCTGAAGGGGCCGGGGCGCGGCAACGCGCCCCGGCTACCTGACTGGCCGGAGCGCTCAGTTCGGGACGAAGTGCTATTGGTGTCGAGTGCGCGTTCTAGGGGGGCCGTCGGTCAGAGGCAACAGTTGCGCCCGTGACCTTGATCGCGCTGCGGCCTGCTGCGTGTCCGTTAGCCCGTGCCCTTCCGCTGGTCTATCGCCTGGTTATGCTTCGATCCGGCCGGTCGGCCGGCCTACGTCCGCGTTCGGCAACGGGCCGACGCTCTGGAGGCAGGCTTTTGGGTAGGCGGCATTCCCCTTTGTCTGACTGGTTTCCTGACATCCCGGTTTCTTTCTAGGCGGACCTCAGCAATGAACAGACTTCATCAGCAATGGCAGAAGCGGCGGCCGGCTCGATTCCGCTGACTGCGTCCAGCGACATTACCCAATGGCCAGTCACGAGCGCCCGGGCGATAAGCGACCGCGCCCATGCGGTGTTGCCCGCGTCGGCGGCCGCTCGCGCTGCGCTGGCCAGGGCCCCTGCCTTTAGGTCTGGGTCGATGATCGAGCGGGCCAGCGCCTCGGCTCGCCCTGAATCCCCCCCGTCCGCGGCAGCCCGGGCTGCGCTGGCCAACGCCTCGGCCTGCAAGCTCGGCTCCATGATGGAGCGGGCCAGCGCCTCGGCTTGCCCTGAATCGCCGACGTCGGCGGCCGCTCGGGCTGTAGTGGCTAGAGCGAGTGCCTGGTCGCTCAGGTTGCTAATCGAGCGGGCTGCGGCCTCAGCCTGGACAGCCAATTCCCGCGCTCGTACTGGGTCGTCGGCCTCGGCGGCGATCTGCGCTAGCTGGGCCAGGGTAAGCGCACGCCCCATTGGTTCGGTTGACGAGCGGAACGTGACCTCGGCCTGAGAGATCAGCTCCCGAGCCTGTACCAGATCTCCGGCAGCCGCCGCGAGCCGGGCGGCATCGGCTAGATCCATTGTCTGCAAGTGTGGGTCGCTGATCGAGTAGGCCGCGGCCACGGCCTCGGCGGCCAGTTCCCGAGCTCGCGCCTGGTCACCTACGTCGGCGGCGGCCCTGGCTGCGGCCGACATGACGTGCCACTGCCCGCCTCCGCTCGAGCGGGCCATACTCTCGGCCTGGGCTGCTAGCTCCCGCGCCCGTCCCAGTTCGCCAGCCGCCGCCGCTGCCCGGGCTGCGCTGGCTAGGGCGTCTACTTGGAGATGTGGAAGGGGCAGCGAGTGGGCCTGCTCCTCAGCCCAAACGGCCAGCTCCCGAGCTCGCGCCCGGCCGCCGACCTCGGCCATGGACTGCGCCAGTTTGGCCAGGGTCTGCGCTTCCAGCTCGGGGCCGACGATCGAGCGGGCCGTAGTTTCGGCCTGGGCGGCCAGCTCCTGTGCTCGCGCACCTTCGTCGGCCTCGGCGAGGGCATACGCCAGCTCGGCCTGGATCTGGGCCCGCCGGCCCAGATCGGTGATCAAGCTGGCCAGCGCCTCGGCCGACAGCGAGTCGCCCGCCTCGGTAGCCGCTGTGACCGCGCTTGCCAGGACGA
>DASYXX010000566.1:0-18638 GCA_035934395.1 Streptosporangiaceae bacterium | reverse complement strand
CCCGCCCCGGCTGCGCGAGCTGGTCACCGCCCGGGATGTCACCTGCCGCAACCCGGTCTGCGGCCAGCCCGCCTGGCGCGCCGACCTCGACCACACCCAGCCCTGGGCCCCCGGCGGCACCGGCGGCAAGACATGCTCGTGTAACCTCGGCGGCCGCTGCCGCCGCGACCACATCCTCAAACAACACCCCCGCTGGAACTTCACACAGGCCGGCGGAGTGTTCGAGTGGACCGCACCCAGCGGGCGCACCTACACCGCACGCCCCGACACCCACCCCGTCTGATCCAGGGAAGCAGCCTCGCGCAATGTGACGGGGCGATCGCGCCGATCCCGGCGACGAGCGGAAGAAAGCTCGGTCAGCACATCGCTCGCTGTGGCCGCGTTCTGGACGAACCCACGTACTGGGTCGTCGAGCGTGGGCCCGGAGCGGAGAGGTAGTTGCTCACCCGGATGCAGCCTTCGCAGGTAGGCGAGCTGAAGGCTTCTCGTTGGCCATGAGGAATCGCCTTCATGTCACCTCTGCCGGCCTGTTAGGGAAGCGAGACGAGGACCCGCCCGGGGCGCGCCCCGGGCGCGCCATCGGATCAGCGCCGCGTCGGCGTCCCCCTCATTGATGGCTGCCGACTCGCGCTATAACGTGGAATGTCCGGTGGCGCGGTGCCGCCACGTCGCCGCCGAGGAGGCCGGATGTCGGCAGATCCGCCCAGCTCACCCGCGCTGCGCGCGTCCGATGCGGACCGCGACCGGGTCATCGAACTGCTGCGCGCCGCCGTCGCGGACGGCCGGCTCGCCCCGGCCGAGTTCGACGAACGGCTGGACGCGGCGCTGGCCGCGCGCACCATCGACGCGCTGGCCCCGCTCACCGCCGATCTGATCGCGGCGCCAGGGAGCGACGGGGCGCTCACGCTGCCGCTCGCTGGGAGGCCGGCCGAGCCGGCCGCCGAGCTGCTCACCATCACCGAGCGGCACGGCTCGGTGCGCCGCGACGGCCGGTGGAAACTGCCGCACCGGCTGGCGCTGCGCACCGCGTGGTGCGACGTGATGCTGGACCTGACCAGCGCGGTGCGCAGCGGACCCGAGCTGGTCATCGAGCTGAGGGTGCGCGGCGGAGACGTGGAGCTGGTCCTCGCGCCGGGCCTGGTGGTGGATGCCAACGAGCTGGCGGTGCGGTACACCAAGCTGGCGATCAGCAGGGACGCGGGCGACAACACGCCGGAGACGCTGTACGTCCGCCTGGTAGGCCGGATGCGGCATGGCCGGATCCACACCCGGTGGCTGGCGCCCGGCGGGGAGCCCTGAGGCCTCAGTCGGCGAGGTCGAGAGCTGCGGCCACGATCGTGTCGGCGTCGATGCCGTGGTACCGGTAGACGTCCGCGAGCGCGCCCGACTGGCCGAACGACGTGACGCCGAGCGTCGTGCTCGCGACGTTGTTGACGCTCGCGAGGAACGCGAGCGTGTGCGGGTGGCCGTCGAGCACGGTGACAAGCGGTGTCGCCCGGTCCGCCGGGATCGCCTGGTCGAGTATCCAGTCCGGGTCGCCGCCGAGGCCCTGCCGCCCGCGCAGGGCGCGGAACAGCAGGCCGGGGCTGGTGACGCACACGACGTCCGCGCCGAGGCCGAGCGCGTCGAGCCGGTCGGCGGCCGCGAGCGCCTCGGTGACCACCGCGCCCATCGCGGCGATGGTGACGCATGGCCGGTCGGCGCGGCGGAGCGGGTAGGCGCCTGCGATGACGAGCTGTCGCCTGCGTTCGCGTTCCACGGGGTCCGCGGGCACCCGCGCGAGCCTCTGATCGACCGGCCGGGTGGACAGCCTTAGGTAGGCCGAGGTCCCGTCCGGCCGGCCAAGGCGCGCCAGGCTGGCGAGCAGTACCCACTCGACGTCGACGGCGAAGGCCGGCTCGTAGGCGATGCACCCTGGCTGCTCGAGGCCGATCGACGGCGTGGTGATCGACTGGTGCGCGCCGCCCTCGGCGGCGAGGGTGACCCCGGACGGCGTCCCGACCAGGATGGACTGGCCGCCGGCGTAGATGCCGAACGACCAGGGCTCGAGCGCGCGCTCCACGAACGGGTCGTACAGGACCCCGATGGGCAGCAGCGGCCGGCCCCACCGGCTCCACGTCGCGCCGAGCTCGCCAAGCAGGCCGACCAGGTTCGTCTCCGCGATACCGAGCTCGATGTGCTGGCCCGTGGGCCGTTCTCGCCAGTGCAGGATCGTGTCGGGATCGTCGGCGAACCAGTCGACGCGCTCGCGCGCCGACCACACGCCGACCTTGTTGACCCAGCCGCCGAGGTTCGTTGACGAGCTGACGTCGGGGCTCACGGTGACGACCAGGCTCGCGGCCTCGGGGGCCTGCCGGGAGAGGTCGAGCAGGGCACGGCCGAGGGCTTCCTGGGTGGTCGCGGTCGTTGTCGGCGTGCGCCCGAAGTCGGCCGGCACCTCGGGCGGCTGGGCCGCCGCCACCTCGTCGCGCCGCAGCCGTCGCGCGGCCTCGGCGCAGAGCCGGGCCGGCGGACTGCCGTCGGGGAACCGAGCCCAGGGCTTGCCGTAGTCGGCTGCGAGGTCGGCGGCGAGCCGCTCCATCTGCCCGACGCTGAGCAGCGCGGAGTGGTTCTGCGGGTGGCCCTGGATGGGCAGGCCGTGTCCCTTGACGGTGTAGGCGAACACCACGGTCGGGCGGGTGTCGTCGATCGCGTCGAACGCATGGTCGAGCGCGGCCAGGTCGTGCCCGCCGAGGTTCGCGAACGCCGTCGCGAGCGTAGTGTCGTCCAGGTCCGTGATCAGCCGCGTGAGCCGCGGCGCCGCGGGGCCGCGGCCGGGCAGGCGGGCCCGCATCTCGGCGGGCGGGCAGCGCAGCAGCCGTTGATACTCGGGGTTGCTCATCTCATCGATGCGGGCGCGCAGGGCGTCGCCGCCGGGACGGGCGAACAGCTCCTCGAGCACGCCGCCGTACTTCACGGTGAGCACCTGCCACCCGGCGGCCTCGAACATGCCGTGCAGCCGGCCTGCGGCGATGTTCGGCACTACGCGGTCCAGCGATTGCCGGTTGAGGTCCACGATCCAGACCAGCTCGCCGAGCTCGGCGACCGCCGGGTCGAGCACGGCCTCCCACACGGCGCCCTCGTCCAGCTCCGCGTCGCCGACGAGGGCGTACTGCCGGCCGGAGGCCGACTCACCCGATCTGCTCTGCAGGTAGCGCCGCGCGACCGCACCCCAGATCGCGGCCGTGGCCCCGATCCCCACCGATCCGGTTGAGTAGTCGACGGGATCGGGGTCTTTCATCCGGCTCGGATAGCTCTGCAGGCCGCCGAAAGAACGCAACGTGGTCAGGTACGACTCGTCCAGGCCGCCGAGCAGGTAGTTGATCGCGTGCAAGACCGGCGAGGCGTGCGGCTTGACCGATACCCGGTCGTCCGGCCGGAGATGCCGGAACCACAGCGACGTCATGAGCGAGACCATCGACGCGCAGGACGCCTGGTGCCCGCCGACCTTCAGTCCGGTCGGGTTCGGCCGTACCCGGTTGGCGTGATGGATGATGGCGGTCGACAGCCAGAGCACCCTTCGCTCGACCTCGCGCAGGGCCTCCATAGAGGGCAGCATATGCAGCAGCCCTGGTTATCGTTGTGCCGTGCCTGAGCGCATCGAACGGTTCGTTACCGAGCAGCTGGCCGCCTGGGAGGGACCTGCGCTTCGAGGTGCAGGGACAGCCCGGCATCACCGCCGAGTTCGAGCTGGACGACACCGGCGCGGTCACCCGCCTCGTAGCGCAGCCATTCGGCATCTTCCTGCCTAAGACTGCACAGCCGTTATGCCTGCGTTCACCTTCGGTATGCCGCACAATTAGCAGCCAGGACCGGGCAAGACGGGAGAACCGCGATGAGACGGTGGTGGCTGTTCGGCGCGGTTGCCGCGCTCATGATCGCCGGGCTTCAGGCGGGGGGCCAGGCGCTCGCCGCCGCAGGGGCTGCCCCCGCGGCAGGCCAGCACGGGCCCCGGGCGCTGCTGGTCTGCAACGGCAGCACGGCCCCGTGCCCGCGGGGCGTCCCGGTCTTCCGCAGGGTCCAGGGTGCCGTCGATGCCGCGCGCCCGGGGGACTGGGTGCTGATCTGGCCCGGCGTGTACCACGAGAAGAGCACGCGCTGGCCGACGGCCGGGGTCTGGATCGGCACCCCGGGGATCCACGTTCGCGGCCTGAACCGGAACAAGGTGATCATCGACGGCAGCAACGGGTCGGCCCGCCATCCGTGCCCGTCGAGCGCGAAGCTCCAGGACACCAACCACAGCGTCGGCCGCGACGGGATCGTCGTCTGGAAGGCCAGCGGGGTCACCATCCAGAACCTCACGGTCTGCGACTACCTCGCCGGCAACAACGGACGGCACGGCAACGAGATCTGGTGGAACGGCGGCGACGGCAGCGGCAAGATCGGCCTCGGCGCGTATCACGGCTCGTTCCTGACCGCCACGTCGATGTTCGGCCCGGCCGATATCCACAGCCCGAACCTGGCCCAGTACGGCATCTTCGTGAACAACGCCCGGGGTCCCGGCCTGATCGACCGGTCCTACGCCAGCAACATGGCCGATGCCGCGTATTACGTCGGCGCGTGCCAGCGGCAGTGCAACACGGCACTGGTCGGCGACGTCGGCACGAACTCAGCGCTGGGCTACTCGGGCACGAACGCGGGCGGGCGCCTGGTCATCATGGACTCGCTGTTCACCCGCAACCGCACCGGGCTCGCGCCGAACTCGCTGAACAACGACGACGCCCCGCCGCCGCAGGACGGGCGGTGCCCGGGCAGCACGACCAGGTCCTGCCTGATCATCGAGCACAACCTGATCATCGGCAACAACAACGCGAACGTGCCGACGTTCGGGCTCATGCCGGCGGTGGGCACCGGCGTGGAGATCTCTGGCGGCGCGTACGACACCGTCCGCGACAACGTGATCGCCAACCAGGGCGCGTGGGGCGTGGTCACCCACGACTACCCGGACTTCGAGAAGCCGCCGCCCGGGTCGCACTGCCAGGGCGGGGTCCCGGTCTCCCCAACGTTCTGCCTGTTCCCTGCGCACGGCAACCTCGTCTATAACAACCTGTTCGTGCACGACGGTTTCTTCGGGAACGTCACCAACAGCGACCTGGCCACCGTCGGGCTGCTGGCGAACTCCGCGACCCCGAGGAACTGCTTCTTCGGCAACCTCGCGGCGCGCGGCCCGGTGACCTCCGAGCCTGCGCACATCCAGAGCGCCACGGTGGACGGCAGGCCGTGCGGTAAGCAAGGGACGAGCACGATCAAGGGCAACGCCCTGGTAAACCAGCTGATCTGCGCCACCGGGGCCACGATCCTGGGCCCGTGCCCGCCCGGATCGCACTACCCGAAGCAGACCCGCATCACGCTGGCGCCGCTTCCGGTGCTGCCGACCATGCCGGCACCGTGCGCGGGCGTCCCGGCCAACGGCTTCTGCACGCTCCGGCCTTAGGGCCAGGGCGCGGCCGGCAGGCGCGGCCGCCGGCCCAGGAAGGCGACGAGCTGGTCACCGGGGCCAGCGGGGCCGGGCAGGCGGACCGGGTCGGCGAACATCCCGGGACGGGTGCCCGGGGTGATGAGCAGCGGCGCGACCGGCAGCAAGACGGTCGCCAGGCCCGCCGGGACCGGGCGGCTGACGCCGCATGCAGCCGAGATGTCCCAGCCGTGGACGGCGATCTCGATGGCTCCGGCCGTCGCGACCATGCTCGCGGTCAGCTCCCGGTCCCCGATGGCGACCCGGCGCTCGGCCGGCTCGCAGGCGGCGCATGCGGCCAGTAGCCCGACGGCCTGGCCGCGCAGGCGCGCGACCGGGTCCGGGCCGGGGTGACCCGGCGCCGGGCCGGCGCCGACACATCCGGTGGCTATCGCCTCGTGGAACACCCCGACCGAGTCGGCGAGATGGTCCAGCAGCGTTTCCAGGTCCCAGCCGAGGCACGGAGTGGGGCGCGACAGGAGTTGCGGGGTGGCTATCGCGGCGCCGGCCAGCGCGTAGCTGACCGCCGACTCGAGCAGTTCCAGCACGCTGCTCAGCCGGGCCACCGGGCGCCCGCCGGGTCTTGTGCCGGGGCCGGCCCGGCCGCGTCCGCGCCGAGCACTGGCGGCAGGCCGAACAGCTTGAACAGGCCTGGGTCGCGGAAGGTGACGATCCGCGCGATGCCCTGGGTGGTGAGCGTGGGCACCGTGATCGCGTGCGCCTGGCCGGTCCCGTCGGGGTCGCGCACGTAGGACGCGAACGAGGGCTGCCCGTTCGCGGTGACCGGGACCAGCCGGAGCCGGCCCGGCCCGACGAACGGCTGCGCGGCGAAAAAGCCCGCCACGGCCCGCCGGCCGGCGAACCAGGTGCGCACCGGCGGCATCTCCAGCGCGACGTCGGCGGTCAGCAACTCAGCCAGCGCGCTGGCGTCGGCGTTTTCCACCGCCGCAGCGAACCGCTCCAGCATCACCCGCCGCGCCGGCTCGGCGGGCTCGGCCAGCGCCTCCTCGGCCGGCAGCGCCGCCGCCAGCTGGGCCCGCGCCCGCCGCAGACCGCTGTTGACCGCCGTCGTGGTCATCCCCAGCAACCCCGCCACCTCAGCGGCCGGCAACTCCAGCACATCGCGCAAGATCAGCACCGCCCGCTGCCGCGCCGGCAAATACTGCAACGCCGCCACAAACGCCAGCCGCACCCCCGCCCGCGACACCGCCACCACCGCCGGATCCGCCCCCGCCCCTGCCACCAGCGCGTCGGGCAGCGGCTGCAGCCACGCCACCTCCGGCCCGGCCACTAGCTCCGCTCCCAGATCCTGCGCCGGGGCGCCGAGTCCCGACGGCAGCGGCCGCCGCGCCCGCCGCTCGATCGCGGTCAGGCACACGTTGGTCGCGATCCGGTACAGCCACGTCCGCACCGACGAGCGCCCCTCGAACCCCTCATACGACCGCCACGCCCGCAGGTAGGTCTCCTGCACCAGGTCCTCAGCCTCCTCAGCCGAGCCCAGCATCCGGTAACAATGCGCCAGCAGCTCACCCCGGAACCGCCCGGTACGACTGGCGAAATCCTCACCGACCGTCATCGGCCACCCCCAAGTCCCGCCCGCGCGAACGCCGGCCTCGCGCTGGCCCTACATATAGAGACCCGCCGGCCCGCGCAAAGTCGCCGCCCTGGTGCGTGCCGCTTCGGGTGATGGATCATGGCGTTGTGGCTCGCCGCGTGCCGTCAACTCGCTACGCCCAGTCGGATGGCGCCAAGATCGCCTTCCAGGTTTCCGGTGAAGGCCCGTGTGACCTGGTGTTCGTGCCTGGCCTAGTGTCTCACCTGGACCTGCACGGCAGCAGCTGAGCTACCGCCGGTTCGTGACCGCGCTGGGGCAGGCGTGCCGGGTGATCCGTTTCGCCGAATACCTGATTTCAGCGATGCGCCCCGGCCCTGGGGTCGGCGATAGTCGGGGAACCAGGCCGTTGCCTGGTCCAGGACTTCCGGGCGAGGCGGTACGGGCGAGGGGAGAGCGATGCCCGGCGTAAGGGGGCAGGGTAACAATGCCGGGCTGGTCACGCCGATCAGGGTGGACGGCGTGTTCGACGACCCCGGCGAGGTCCGCCGCCTGGTGGAGCGCAACGCCCCGTACCCGACGATGGCGAGCTTCCTTCCCGACTCGGCGGTCCGCGGGCGCCGGGCCATGGCCGGTGAAGGCGTGCCGCCCCACTTCCGGGCGACCTGGGCGGCGGGCGGCCGGGCGCTCGCGGACGGGGCCGAGGTCATCCTCCGCAACCCCCGCCTGCTGGGCGCGGCCTCGCAATTGTTCGGCGCCGAGGTGATCCCCACCACCGTGGCCGTCAACGTCAGCGCCCCGATGCCCGCCGGGGCCATCCACGTCGACGTCCCCTCGTTCCATGGCGCCGACCGCGACCGGTACCCGATGCAACTTCTCCAGGCCATGGCGGCCTCGGGGCTGTTCGAGGAGTGGCGGGTCGCCGAGGCGGGCGCCGTGTTCTGGAGCTACCAGGGCCGCGGCGGCGCCTACGATTACTGGCCCAGCGGGCTCGACGGCCCGATGTGCTCCGAGCACCCTCCGTTCGCCAACTCCGCGCTGGTCGCCGACAACAACCGGATGTACCACCGGATCGGCTGGATCGGCGATCCCGCTGCCGCTCCCCCGGCCCTTTCGGCCGCCGCCCAGATCAGGCACCAGGCCGACGGCGGCTGGATCATCAGCGACGCCGGGACTTCCCGCGTTCGCTATGAGGACCGTGACATACGCATCTCCATCCTCTGGAAGGCCAGGGTCCGCCCCGGCCCGGGGAGCGCCTCCGTCGCCCCGCTCACGCCCGAACTCATCACCGAGATCATCTGCGCCGACCTGACCCGGCGGGGCATCCAGGCGGCGGGACAGGTGCCGTCGCCCGCTGATAAGAGCTGGCTGGACCTCGTGCACTCGGCCTATTACGTCCCGGTGGCGGACTGATCGTGCCGGATCTCGGGGGCGGCCGGGTGGCCGTCCGCGGTCCTGTGGCCATTTCCCTGGCCGGCCGTGAGCGGGATCGCCTCGGTCAGCTCCCGGTTCAGCCGCTCTCGCACCCGGCTCAGCCCGCTGCGCACGCCGCGGGCCGGAACGTCCTGGGTCGTGCGCGACTCGAGCACGGCGCGCGCCTCCTCGGTGAGCGGCCTGGTCTCCTCGACGTAGCCGCCCGAGGGTAGCTGGCGGATGATCCCGGTCTCGACGCCGTGGGTGAGCAGCAGCAGGTCCATGCGCTGCAGGCCGAGGCAGATACGCCTGGTCACGACGTAGGCGAGGACCGGGCCGACGAGGATGGCGTAGCGGGCGATCTCGGTGGTCACCTGCAGTGAGATGTCCAGGTGGTCGGCGATCACGTCGTTGGCGCCCTCGGCCCACAAGATCCCCCAGAAGGTGATCGCGGCGCTGGCGACCGCGGTGCGGGTCGCGGCGTTGCGGGGCCGGTCGTTGATGTGGTGCTCGGCCCGGTCGCCGGTGATCCACCGCTCGAGGAACGGCCAGGCCGCCGCGGCGGTGAAGAACAGGCCGGGCACCACCAGCGCGGCGACGAACACGTCCCAGGCCACGGTGTGGCCGGCCAGGTCCCAGGTCCAGCTCGGGGACATGCGCAGCGCGCCCTCGAGCCAGCCCATGTAGAAGTCGGGCTGCGACCCGGCTGAGACCGCCGCCGGGGAGTAGGGCCCGTACAGCCAGATCGGGTTGACCTGCACCAGGGCGGCGGCCAACGCGGTGGCGGCGAACGTGAACAGGAACAGCGCCCCGGTCTTGGCCATGAAGTAGGGGTAGAACGGCGCGCCGACAACGTTCTGATTGGTCCGCCCTTTCCCTGGCATCTGGGTGTGCTTCTGCCAGAACGTGATCAGCAGGTGGGCGGTGACCAGGGCCACCAGCAGGCCCGGGATCAGCAGCACGTGGATGATGTACAGCCGCGGGATGATGTCGTGCCCGGGGTAGGGGCCGCCGAACAGGAACACCGTCAGGTAAGTGCCGACCACCGGGACCGACAGCAGCACGCCCTCCAGGATCCGGATCCCGGTGCCGGACAGCAGGTCGTCGGGCAGCGAGTAGCCGAACAGGCCCTCCACCAGCGCCAGGGTGAACATGACGATCCCGATCAGCCAGTTGACCTCGCGGGGCTTGCGGTAGGAGCCGGTCACGAAGTGCCTGATCATGTGGACCATGATCGCGGCAAGGAACAGGTCGGCGGCCCAGTGGTGGATCTGGCGGATCAGCAGACCGCCGCGCACGTCGAAGCTGATGTGCAGCGTGGAGGCGTAGGCCTCGCTCATCCGGACGCCGTCGAGGTGGGTGTACGAGCCGTGGTAGACCACCTCGGTCATGCTCGGCTGGAAGAACAGGGCCAGGAACGTCCCGGTCAGCAGCAGGATCACGAACGAGTACAGGGCGATCTCGCCCAGCAGGAACGACCAGTGATCCGGGAACACCTTCCGCAGGAACGCCCGGGTGCCCCGGGCCCCGCGGAACCGGTCGTCCAGCCAGCGGCCGGCACCCTCCAGGCCGCCCGTAACGGTCATCAGCCTTCACCACCCCAGCCGTCGCCAGTAAAGACACCGGACAGCCCGGGAATGTGACATGACCGGCCAGCCATTCGTTGTCGTCCATCCGTCACCCTTGCGCGCTGCCAGGTGTCAAGTAGATGACCCCCGCACACGGCGGAGGTGACAAGGAGGCTCTACGTCATGAGCACCGCACGCCGAGATTCGCTCAGCACGGCGCGTGAGGTCACCGGCGATGATCCCCGGCGGTGGCTGGGGCTGGCCGTGCTGGCCGCGATGCAGTTCATGCTCGTTCTCGACGTCACCGTGGTGACCGTCGCCCTGCCCAGGATCCAGCACGATCTGCATTTCTCCCGCCCGGGCCTGGCGTGGGTGATCAACGGCTACGTGCTGATGGCCGGCGGGTTCCTGCTGCTGGGCGGGCGGCTGTCCGACCTGTTGGGCCGGCGGCGGCTGTTTCTGGCCGGCGTGATCGTCTTCGGGGCGGCGTCGGCGGTGTGCGGCGCCGCGGTCTCCGCGTCGATGCTGGTGGCCAGCAGGTTCGTGCAGGGAACGGGCGAGGCGCTGGCCGGCCCGGCGGCGCTGGGGATGATCCCTGTGCTGTTTCCCGACTCCCGCGAGCGGATGAAGGCACTGGGGCTCTGGGGTGGCATCGCCGCGCTGGGCGGGACGTCCGGCTCGGTGATCTCCGGGGCGCTAACCGACGTGAACTGGCGCTGGATCTTCTACATCAACATCCCGGTTGCGGTGTTCGCCCTGCTCATGGTGCCGCGTGTGCTGCCGGAGAGCCGGATGACCCGCCAGGGCCAGCGAGTCGACGCGGCCGGGGCGGTCGCCGCGACCGGGGGCCTGGTGGCCATCGTGTACGGCCTGCTGCAGGCGGCGTCACATCCGTGGGGCTCCTGGCAGGTGCTGCTGCCGCTGCTGGGCGGCGTCGGCCTGCTGGTGGTCATGGCCGGGTGGGAGACCCGCGCCGCCGATCCGCTGATCCCGGTGCGTTTCTTCGCCAACCGCACCCGGGTGACGTCCAACGTGCTCAGCCTGGCCCTGCTCGCGGCGTTCATCGGCTACGTCTTCCTGCTGACCCTGTACATGCAGCAGGTCCTCGGCTACTCGCCGCTGAGGACCGGGCTGGTCTACCTGCCGCTCGGCGTGGGGATCGGCGCCGGGATCGGCATCGCCACCGGGCTGATGCCGCGCATCGGCGTCAAGCCCACGCTGGCCATCGGCCTTCTCGGCAGCGCCGCGGGACTGCTGGTCGCCAGCTATATCCAGGTCAGCTCGTCCTACCCGGCCGGGATCCTGCCCGGGCTGATCGTGTTCGGCGTGTTCAGCGGGATCTGCTACCCGGCCCTGATCAACGGCGCGCTGCATCAGGTCACCGGCCAGGATTCCGGCCTCGGCTCCGGCGTGCAGACCGCCATGCAGCAGATCGGCTCCGCGCTCGGCCTGGCCACCCTGGTCACGCTCGCGCTCCGGTATGCCGCCGGCCAGATCGGTCACGGTGTGCTCCCGGCGCTGGCCCTCACCCGCGGATACGCCCTGTCGTTCCGCGTCGGCGCCGCCGTGCTCGCCGCCGCCGGCCTGCTCGCCCTGGTGCTGCTGGAGCGGGTGACCGCCACGCCGCGCACCGCGCTCGCCGAGGTCCCGGCCGGCGGCCGCCCGTTATCCGCTTTTGCCATCTCCCCGGCGGCCGCGCAGGAGGGTCGCGACGGCGATGGCGGCGGCCATCACGATCCCGGCCGCGATGTAGAGCGCGAGGTGCATCCCGTCCGCGAACGCATTGTGGGCCTGGGCGGCGACCGCCCCGCCCATGCGCGAGGCGACGGCGACCGATGAGCGGGCCTGGTCAGCCTGCGCGGCGGGCAGGTGGGCCAGCTGCAGGTGGCTCTGGTAGCCGGCGGTGAGGATGCTGGCCAGCACCGCGATGCCCACGGCCCCGCCGACCTCCCGGGACAGGTCGTTGAGCGCCGAGGCGACGCCCTGCTGGGCGGCGGGCAGGGCTGAGGTAATGCCGCTGGTGGCGGGGGTCATGGCCAGGCCCATGCCGACGCCAAGGGGGATCAGCCCGGCGGCCAGCAGCCAGTCGCCGCTGGTGGCGGTCAGCTGCGAAAGCACGACCAGGGCCGCGGCCATCAGCGCCAGCCCGGCGGCGCAAACGATCCGGGACCCGAGCCGGGCTACCAGCGCGGGGGTCAGCCGCGAGGTGGGCAGCATGCCGGCGGCCAAGGGCAGCATGCTGACCGCCGAGACCAGCCCTGAGTCGCCCCGGATCAGCTGCAGGTACTGCAGGACGATGAAGATGAAGCCGAAGAGGGCGAAGAACTGCACGAAGATCGACAGGCTGCCGGCGGCCAGGGCCCGGCGGGCGAAGACCCGGGGATCGATCATCGGGGCGCGGCGGCGCAGCTCCCAGGCGACAAGGCCGGCGAGGATCACCAGGCCGGCGGCCAGGCCGGCCAGCGTGCGGGCGGAGGCCCATCCCTGGTCGGGAGCCTGGATGATCGAGTACACCAGCGCGACCAGCCCGGCCACGGCCAGGACGGCCCCGCCGAGGTCGAGGCGCGGGGTGTCGGGGTCGGCGGACTCTGGCACGAAGCGGACGGTGCCGGCGATGGCGGCGGCCGCGAGGATGACGTTCAGCGCGAAGACCGAGGGCCAGGACCACACCTGCAGGACCAGCCCGGAGACGAGTATCCCCAGGACGGCGGCGCCGCCGGCGACCGCGGCCCAGACGCTGACCGCCCGGGTGCGCTGCTGGCTGGCGAAGGTCCCGGTGATGGTGGACAGGGTGGCCGGCATGACCAGCGCCGCGCCCAGGCCCATCACGGCCCGCAGGCCTATCAGCTCGCTCGCGGATGCAGCGGTCATGGCCACCGCCGAGGCAGCGCCGAAGACCGACAGGCCGACGATCAGCGCCAGGCGGCGGCCGTAGCGGTCGCCGATCGCCCCGGCGGGCAGCAGCAGCGAGGCGAACACCAGGGAATAGGCGTCGATGATCCACGCCAGCTGGGTCTGGGTGGCGTGGGTCGCCCTGGCGATGCCGGGCAGGGCCACGTTCAGCGACGACATCGCCGCGACCACCGCGGCGAGCGCCAGGCACACCACCGCGGTCACGGCCCCGGCGCGCACCGCGCCCGCGGCCGGGGACTTCACGGGGGGAAGGATCGCTGCGGGCATCTGCGGCTCCTGGCGCTGAGGCGTTATGATTTAGAGTGACGTTACATAGCTATAGAACGACAGTCAAGAGCTTGCTATGATGGCCTCATGAGCAGCTCAGGCAAGACCGCAGCCACGGGCGGCCGGACACCGCCGGAGCCGCCCCCGGCCCGGCGGGTCAGCCGGCAGCGGGAGGCCGGCGAGGCCACGCGCCGCGAGACGCGCAGGCGGCTGCTCGCCGCCGCCAGGGCCGAGTTCGCCGAGCGGGGGTACGCGGCGGCCACCGTCATCCGCATCGCGGAGCGGGCCGACGTCTCCGTGCAGACCCTGTACTCCAACTGGGGCAACAAGCGCAACCTGCTGCGGGCCGTCATGGAAAGCTCGGTGACCGGCGATGAGGACCTGCCGCTGGTGGCCGGGCAGCCCCCGGCCATCCTGATCGCCACCCTCGATCCCGGCGACGCCGCGGACCCGCGCCGGCTGCTGGCTCACCTCAGCCACCAGTACCGGCTGCTGGCCGAGCGGGCGGCGGTCGGCTGGCAGACCTACCGGGACGGCGCCGCCGTCGACCCCGACATCGCCGCGGACTGGCAGCAGATCAGCGACCTGCGCCGGCAGGCCTTCCATGGCATGTTCGCCCGGCTGCCCCGCGGCGCGCTGCGCGCTGGGCTCACCCACGCCGCCGCCGCCGACACGGCCTGGGTCATCGCCAGCCCCGAGACCCACCACCAGCTGGTAGGGCAGGCCGGCTACAGCTACGACCAGCTCGAAGACTGGGTCCGCGACACCCTCGCCGCTGCCCTCTTCCCCGACTGAGATCAGCGGCAGGGAACGGCCGGCGTCGTTTCCGTTATTCTGGTGGTGGTGCGATTCCAGGAGCGGCGGTGACAGCCCGCCAGTTCCGCCCGCGGGCGGAATGACCCGGCGTGATTCCGGGGCCGCGCGGTGATACCCCGCTATCTCTCGGACCTTTCCAGTCCCTGATGTCCCGGCCGCTGCAGCATGGCTGCTTTCAGATGGTGGGTGAAGGGGTGGTGACCATGTTCACCGGGCACATCCAGGAGATCGCGCAGATCGCGTCGGCCGCCGACGAGCGGATCGTGGTGCGCGCGCTCAAGAGCGCGGGCCGGATCCAGGTCGGCGGGTCACTGAACGTCGCCGGGGTGTGCGTCACGGTGGAGCACATCGCCGGCACTACGGTAACCGCCACGTTGAGCGCCGAGACCCGGCGGCGCACGACCTTCGATGACTGCGCGCCAGGCCGGCGAGTGAACCTGGAACCGGCGCTGGCCGTCGGGGACCCGCTGGACGGGCACCTGGTGCAGGGGCATATCGACGCGGTCGGCAAGGTCGCCGGGATCGACGGCCAGGGGGCAGCCCGCCGGATATGGATCCGCCCGCCGGCCCGGTTCCTGCCGCGCGTGGCGGCGAAGGGGTCGATCGCCGTCGACGGCGTCAGCCTGGCGGTGGCCGAGGTGGTCCGCGACCGGTTCTCGGTCGTGCTGATCCCGGCGACGCTCGAGCAGACGACACTCGGCGGCCTGGCGGCCGGTGACCGGGTCAACCTGGAGTCCGACCTCGTCGCGCGGCTGGCCGCCCGGGGGCCCGCGGTCGCGGGCGCCGACGTGGCCCGCGCGTTCAGCTCGCTGGGGTGGGCCGGCCATATCTCCGGCCGCACCGGCGCGGAGAAGGCCGTCACGCAGCTGGCCGCGGGCGGCGCGGTCATGGTGTGGGACCCGGACCGCGAGGTGGAAGGGGATGTGATCTTCGCCGGCGCTGCCATCCGCCCGCAGGCGTTCACCTTCCTGCTCACCCGCTGCTGCGGGCACCCCACCGTCCCGTGCGCCCCCGGGGTCCTGGAACGGCTGGAAATCCCCCCGATACCGGGAGACGGCGACCGGCACGGCACCCGCCCGCACATTCCCGTCGACCTGGCCGCGGCCACGGGGACCGGGGTGTCGGCCGCCGAGCGCGCCGCCACGGTCCGCCGGCTGGCCAGCCCCGACGCCCGTCCCGCCGATTTCCTGCGCCCCGGGCACGTGTTCCCGCTCGAGGCCCGCCCCGGCCTGCTAGCCGAGCGCGCCGGCCACACCGAATCCACGGTGGCGCTGTGCGCGGCCGCGGGCCTGCCGCCGGTCGGGGTGTGCTGCGAGGTGATGAACCCCGACGGCACCATGGCCGGGCCCGCCGACCTCGAGGCCGCCGCGCTGCGCTGGGGCCTTCCGCTGGTCGACATCAGCGACCTGCGCTCCTGGCTGTAAACCCCGCCCACAAGACGCTGTGGCGGGCCCGTTCCTGTTCCTGGAGGAACACGCGGTGCCCGCCACCTCGTGCTCGGAGGCGCCGTAGCCCGGCCCGGGCCAGCGGTCACCTCGTGGAAGCCTGGCTCTGCTCGGCGACGTCCGCCAGGTGCTGCTCGATCGCGCGGATGTGCGTCTTCCGCTCGTGCCGCTGGTGCAGCGCGCTGGCCGTCATGACCCAGACCGAGATCGCGATGACCAGGCCGACGAGGAACGCGACGGTCGTGAGCGCGTCGTTGAGAAGCTGCGTGCTGAACATGTGAACCACTCCGCTTCGCTGCGAACTGGCCGGTCTTCCGGCCCTCAGCCAACAGGCTCGCGCGCACTGCCAGGTCCGCGGCAGGGGTCGGCCCACCCCTTTGCTGAAGCGGACGGCGCGAGGGTGGAATCACCCACACCGGGCCGCGCAAGAATCTTCAAGCGGGGTCGGCCCAAACACGCCACGATCGGTTCATGGAACTGGATCAGCACATCGGGGCCCTGGATCGTGACGGCCGCCTGCTTGCCGACGCGGCCGAGCGCGGCGGGCTTGCCGCCCCGGTCCCGTCATGCCCGCCGTGGCGGATCAGGGACCTGCTGCGGCACATCCGCTACGTCCACTGGTGGGCGGGCATCCACGTGCGGCAGGCCAGCAGCGAGGTGATCACCGGCCCGTCAGAGGCTGAGCTGCTCGGCGGCGGACCGCCCGACGCCGAGCTGCTCGACGCCTACCGCGCCGGTCACCGCACGCTGGTCGAGACCCTTCGTGACGCCGATCCCGCGATCAGCTGCGCCACGTTCCTGCCGGCGCCATCTCCGCTGGCGTTCTGGGCGCGGCGGCAGGCGCACGAAACCGCCATCCACCGCGCCGACACCGAACTGGCCGCGGGCGCCGTGACGCCATTTGACCCCGAGTTCGCCGCTGACGGCGTCGACGAGCTCGTCACCGGGTTCGCGCCACGGGAAAGGCTGACCGCGCGGCCGCAGGCGACTCGCACGTTGCAGCTGCGCGCGGCCGACACCGGCGACGACTGGCACCTGGCCATCGGCCCGGGCGGCGTGGGGGCACGCCGCGGCCACCACGAGGCCGACGCCGTCGTGTCGGGTCCCGCGCAAGGGCTCTACCTTCTGCTCTGGAACCGGCAGGACATCGAGGCCGCGGGCGCGGCCGTGTCGGGCGACACCGAGGTGCTGCTGCTCTGGCGGGACGTGATGCAAGTCCGCTGGACGTAATCCCCGGCCGCCTGATCAGCCTGCCGCCTGGAAGGGCTCGGCGAGCTGCTCTGCAGCAGCAGCAGCAGGACCTGTGGGCTTCCGCACGCCCGCCGCTCGGGCACCGCGAACGCGGAGGTACGGACGTACGATGTGAGTACGCGGGCGCGCCCGGCCGGCCACGGCCGGCGAGGTAGCTGCACCAGCACCAGACGGGCGGCGCCGCACCGGCTACCGGCAGATGGTGACCCAGCGCGGTGATCGACAAGAACAGTCCCTTGCCCCTGTGGGCGCAGGTTCTCGCTGACCTGCGCCGCAGGATCGAGCGCGGGGAAATCCGCGCGCGGTTCCCCACCGACGCCGAGCTGACCGCCGAGTACGGCGTCAGCCGCCAGACCGTCCGGGAGGCTGCCCGCAGGCTCCAGGCCGAGGGAGTCATCGACCGGGGCCGCGGCCAGGGAACCTTCGTCAGGCCGAAAGTGATCGAGCAGCCGCTCGGCACGCTGTACAGCCTGTTCCGGTCCGTTGAGGAGCACGGCTTCACGCAGCGCAGCATTGTCCGGTACCTGGAGGAGCGCACCGACGCGGAGGCCGCGAAAACCCTCGGCCGGGCTGCCGATGAGCCGCTCATCTACCTGGAACGGCTCCGGCTGGCCGATGAAGAGCCGATCTTCCTCGACTGCTCCTGGCTGCCCGCCTCCCTCGCGCGCCCGCTGCTCGACGTCGACTTCGCCCATACGGCGCTCTACCGCGAGCTGCACATCCGGTGCGGCGTGCGGCCCGACGCCGGCTGGGAGCGGCTTGCGCCGGCGCTCCCCACCCGCGAGCAGCGAGAACTGCTCGGCTTGCGGGCCCGGGTACCCGCGCTCGCCATCGAGCGCCTGGCCTTCCAGCGCGCCGATCCGGTCGAGTGGCGCCACGGCCTGGTCCGCGGTGACCGCTTCAGCTACGTGGCCAGGTGGACCAGCCGGGAATCCGACGCGGGGTTCGAGCCGCGGCCCGCCGTCACCTCCGGCTGACGCCAGCCACGCAGTCCCGCAGCAGCTGCCGGGTGCGGGCGGCGCGCGCGACCCACCACTGGCCGGCCTGGTCACGTGCGCCGCGGGCGGCGTGCCGCCGCTGCCAGCGCCCGGCCTCCCCGGCGAGCCACCGCAGCGTGGCGGCCGGGTCCTGCTCGACCATGGCGCGCAGGGTGAACCGCCGCTCGCCGATCCGGTGGCCGACGCCGGCCTCGCCCGCGCCGAGCGCCAGGCGGTGCCGGGTGAGGATCATGCCGCTGCGCACCGGGATGGTGAGGACAGCGGTCAGCGCGCCGACGCCGGCATCGGCCCGGGGAGCCGGGGGCGCCTGCCGGAGCGCGAGCGGCAGCCGCGGGCAGGCCCGCTGCATCCGGGACTCCGCGGCGATGACCCGCCGGGCCAGGCGCGCCCACCCGGCCAGCCCGGGCGCGGCCAGGTCCGTGACCGCGCCGGCGTAGCCGGGCAGCCAGGGCCACAGGTGTTCCCAGAACAGGCTGGCCTGCGAGCGGGCCAGCGCGGCCGCCGTCGCGGGCCGCCGGGCGTCGAGCGCGGCCTCGCCCAGGCTCGCGTACAGGCCGAGCAGCGCGGACAGATGGTCCGGCTCGGCCGGCGGGGTGATCCCGATGGCCCGCCAGAACCCGGCGACGCGGTCGGCGCCCTCCCCGCCGAGGGCGCCGTCCGGGCCGAGGTACACCGACGCGTAGGGCGGCAGGTTCAGCACGAACACGTCGGTGTGCTCGGCATCGCTGACCGCCCCGAGGCCGAGGGCCGCCCCGGCGGCGCGGCCGGCGGCGGGATCGTCGGCGATGGCGCCGAGCGCCCGCAGCAGCTCCCAGCGCCCGGTCGCGACGGCGTAGGCGGTCACGGCACGCTCTGCCCGCTGGCCCGCCCGGCGTCCGGGAGGCGGAAAGCGCCGGGGGACGGCCTGAGCGGGCGGATCAG
>DASYXX010000553.1:0-2163 GCA_035934395.1 Streptosporangiaceae bacterium | reverse complement strand
AACGCCGCCCGGCCGACGGCAAGGCCCGGCCTGCGGCCCGCCGCGCGGCTGGTCACCGTGTCTCTCCCGCTCGCCGGCCGGGCGACTCCGCGCCCCTCCAGCCCGCTGACGGCGGTGCCTGCCGCCCGGCCCGCTGGGCCCGCGGCCCGGACGGCGCGGCCATCGCCGCCCCCGGCGGCAGGGAACGGATCTCGATCCGCGCGGCCGCGCTGCCGAGCGCGTCCCTGGACCGGGTCACGGTTGCCCTGGCAGCCGGAGCGCAGAGGTAGATGACGCGCGCATGCCGGGGCGGCCGCCCCGGCACCCGGGTCTCGGCGGCCAGGCAGCCGTAGTCCCCGGTCCTGGTCAGCAGCTCCCGCATGATGGCCGTGGTCCGGCTCGCGGTCTTCGGCGTCAGCTCGGCCTCGATCGCCCAGCACTCGCCCGCCCAGGCCACCGGGGCGTCGTCGGGCCAGTGCACCTCGGCGTCGGGGACGTGCTCGCGAACCCCGACCCTGCCGCCCATCCGGGACCGCAGCCGCCGCTCGCTGCGCCAGTAGCCGCCGCCCGCCGCGTACCGGGGCGCCGCCTCCAGCGCGAGCCGGACCGCGACCACGGCCCGGATGTGCGCGAGCCTCGCTAACGCCGGCGGAGCCGGCCCGTAGGGCAGGCCGCAGACGGCCAGGCCCGCCCGCGTCAGCCAGGTCCACGAGCCACCAGGCCCGAGCCGGGCCGATTCCGCGTACCGCCGGGCCCGCCACCCGGCGGCGACCGCCCGCGCCCGCGGCTCGCTGACGCCTAGCGCCACGGCCAGGTGATCAAGCTGGACGCCGTACATCTCCGCCACGAAGACCAGGCCCGCGGTGGATGTCCCTTCTGCCGGGATCACCCCTCTAGCACATCACGCCGACGGCCGGATGCCACCGGGGCCGTGACAGACATGTAGCCGCCGCGACCGGGCGGTGCTGGTGCGCGGGGCGCGCGTGCGGCACAATATGGGAGAGCCGGAGCACGACTCGTACTGCCGCGCGCCTGCGGGATCACTCCTGCGGGATGAGGTCGTTGGGGAAGACGCACCTCGTCCGTCTGCAGGGAGGTCTGGTGTCCGTTCGTGGCGTGCTTCAGGTCCACTCCGCGCCCCCGGCGCTGAGCCCGCATATCGAGTGGGCAGTGGCAGGGGTGCTCGGCGTGCCCATCCAGTTGCCCTGGGTTGACCAGCCCGCGTCGCCCGGGATGCTGCGCGCGGAACTGGACTGGCAGGGCCGCCCCGGGGCGTCCGCCGCCATCACCTCGGCGCTGGCGGCCTGGAACCGGGTGCGGTTCGAGGCGACCGAGGAGGCCAGCCCGGGGTGCGACGCGGTCCGCTACAGCCACACGCCGACCCTGGGCACGTTCTCCGCGGTCACGTCGGCGAACGGGGACATCCTGGTGCCCGAGGGGAGGCTGCGCGCCGCCCTCACGCTCGCGGCGGCCTCGGCGCTCGCGCCGGCCAGGCTGCGCGGCATCGGCCCGGACGAAGCGACCGGCGGTGCTGCCTCGGGGGGACGACCCTCCGGAACCCCCGGCGATGTGGACACGCTACGCGACCTGCACGGCCCCCGGCATCCCGCGCTCGGCGGCTCTCTGGAGGCCGAGCTCGCGCTGCTGCTCGGCCAGCCCTGGGACGATGAGCTCGAGCCGTTCCGGCACGCGGCCGAGGGAGCCCCGGTGCGCTGGCTGCACGCCACCGGCTGACAGCCCGAATAAGCTCGGGATCGTATCTGACTATGCCGTCCGGTAATTCAGCTTGTCCTGTTATGGGAGCTATTCCGGACGTCGTTTGGATCTCGTCAGGGATCGTCGCTCCGGTGTTATGACCGCCACATTTTCCGGGCTGCAAGCCGGTCGCGGCCGGATTTAATAGCAGGCACAGGCATTCCTGCGACCAGCGGATACATGAGCGGCAAACGTTCGCACGGACTGGCGTGACTTTATATCCGAAGCAGCTTGACACGGCTCCGGCTACTTGTTTAACTGCATCATCTTACGACTTGTTACTCACGGGTCGCGCGCGCCACTCCAGTCACACGAGGGGGACTGATATGAGAGCGTTAGCTGCCGTAGCACCGGTGATCTTAGCTGGCTGACGTTCCAGCAAGCCTGCCCCCGGCCACCCCCGCCCTCCCCCCGCTCCCCCAGGGTTGA
>DASYXX010000544.1:0-1846 GCA_035934395.1 Streptosporangiaceae bacterium | reverse complement strand
GGCAACGGCGTACCCCAGGGGGGCGTCGCGTCATCGGCCGAGACGGCATCATCCCGCTCCAGGATGCCCCCGGCCGGCGCCGCGTCCTGGGCCGACAGGGGGGCACCGGCACCGGCGGGCGCGGCCTCGCCGACCCACGGCGCCTCGCCTGCAGGCCCGGAGGGGAGGTCCGCGCGCAGGACGGCGATCTGGGTAGCCGGGGCAGGCGGCTCCCGCTCGCCCATACGGCCGCGCTCCCCCGGCCGGAGCCCGAGCGCCTCACGCAGGGCCGCCGCGAACTCGCCGCAGCGCCGGTAACGTTCGGCCGGCAACTTGGCCATGGCCCGGGCCAGGACGTCGTCGACCGCGGACGGCAGGCCGGCCCGGCGGGCGGTCAGCGGCGGCGGGGGCTCGGACAGCTGGGCCCAGACGACGGCCAGGCCGCCGTTCCGCTTGAACGGGGGCGCGCCGGACAGCAGCTCGAAGGTGGCGCAGGCGAGCGCGTACAGGTCGGTGCGACCGTCGACGGCCCGGCCCTCGATCTGCTCCGGCGCGATGTAGTCGAGCGTGCCGAGGACCTGGCCCTGCGACGTTATGCCGGTCTGAGAGAGCGAATGCTTGCTGAGCCCGAAGTCGGACAGGTAGACATGATCCTGGCGGTCCTCGCCGGCGGCATCGTCGAGCAGCATGTTGGCGGGCTTCACGTCGCGGTGCACCAGCCCGCGCGCGTGCGCCGCGTCCAGCGCCGACGCCACCTGGGCGATGATGTCGCTGGCCCGGGCCGGGGGCAGCGGGCCGGTCCTGTCGATCAGCGTGCGCACGTCCCGGCCCTGGACGAAGCGCATCGCGATGAACAGGACGCCGCTCGCCTCGCCCGCGTCGAAGACCGGGATGATGTTGGGGTGATCGACTGCCGCCGCGGCCCGCGACTCGCGGATGAACCGGTGCCGGAAGCCGTCGTCGAGCGCCAGCCCCGGCGCCAGGATCTTGAGCGCGACACGCCGATCCAGGCGAGCGTCGTAGGCCCGGTAGACGACCGCCATCCCGCCGCGGCCAATCTGCTCTTCGAGCCGATAGCCGGCAATCTGCGAGCCGACAGAGAACTCGCTGAATGCCGGGGGAATCTCGTCGCCCACCGCTCCTCCAATCACCCCGACCGTATCCGAAACCGGGAGAGAACTGGACGGATGCGAGCCCCCGGTTACCCGACATCGGGCGATAATCAGGTGGCTAGTTGGTTACGAACCGGCTAGCCCAGGTCAGACACATTCTTCTTTGGCCCTCGGAGCTCTAGAGTTGACAGATGACGATCGGACGTGAGGTCTCGTCCCCGGCGCTAGTCGTCCGGACGCAGGGGTTTGACCGCAGCCTGGAGCCTGGACGCTCCTACAGCATCGGCCGCAACCCGGAGTCGGACATAGTAGTCGAGGAGGCCCGGGTCTCGTGGCGTCATGCGGTGCTCCGGCTTGACGGCTCGACCTGGCTGCTCGAGGACCTCGGCAGCACCAACGGGACCTTCGTCGGGGTCCAGCGGGTGCAGCGGGTGGAGATCACCGCCGACACCGTCGTGCGGCTCGGCCACCCGGACGACGGGCAGCGGCTGTGGTGCTCGGTGACGCCCGCCCGTCAGGCCCCCGCCGCGCCCCCCCCGACGGCCGCCGCGGGGCCGTTCGCCCCCACGTATCCGCCGCCCGCGGCTCCCGCCCCGCCCCCGCAGAACCGCCAGGCGGCGGCTCTTTTTCCGCCCGCCGTCCACCGCCCGGCTGAGGCGTCCCCGCCCGCCGTCCACCGCCCGGCAGAGGCTTCCCCGCCCGCCGTCCACCGCCCGGCAGAGGCTTCCCCGCCCGCCGTCCACCGCCCGGCAGAG
>DASYXX010000542.1:0-5292 GCA_035934395.1 Streptosporangiaceae bacterium | reverse complement strand
AGGCGATCTCGCTGCGCCCGGGGCCGGGCCCCGACGGCCGCCTGCCGGACCCGCGCACCCGCGAGGGCATGCCCGACCTCTACGCCTACGCCCACCTGCTGGCGGATGAGAAACGGCGCCGCCCAGGCGACGACGTCATGTCGATCCTGCTGGCGCAAGTCGACGACGACGGCGGCCGGGTGGACGTCGCGGAGTTCGAGAACATGTTCTGGCTGTTCGCGGTGGCCGGCAACGAGACGCTGCGCAACGGCCTGCCCGGGGCCTGCATCGCGCTGCTCGAGCATCCCAGAGCGCAGGGCGAGCTGCGCGCCGATCCCGCCGCGATGCCGCGCGCGGTCGACGAGATGCTGCGCTGGTGGACCCCGGTGATGACCTTCCGGCGGACCGCGACCGCCGACTGCGAGCTCGGCGGCCGGCAGATCCGCGCCGGGGACAAGGTGGTCGTGTCGTTCAGCTCGGCCAACCGCGACGAGGCGGTGTTCGGTAACGCCGGCCGGCTCGACATCCGCCGCCACCCCAACCCGCACCTGGTCTTCGGGCACGGCCCGCACTTCTGCCTCGGGGCCCACATCGCCCGCGCCCAGATGCGCGCGCTGTTCGCCGAGGTGCTGGCCCGCACGTCGGCGCTCGGCTACGCGGGCGAACCGTCGTTCCTGCGCTCGAACTTCCAGCGCGGCGTCAAGCGGCTGCCGATCGCCTGGACCGCGTAAAGCCGCGGCATGCCACTATGGGCTGATGTGGTCACAGCGCCTGGAGTGGGCGGTCGCGGGCTGCGTCGCCGGGTGGGCGGTAGCCCGCCTGACGGGCGCCGATCGCTTCCGCGCGGTGGAGCAGGTGGCCGTGCCGCTGATCGCGCTCACGCCGCAGGCGACCGTGGCCGCCGGGCTCGCCGCGCTGCTGCTGCGCGGAAAGGGCCCGTCGGCCACGGCCGCGCTCGCCGGGGCGGCCCTGGCCGCCGTGGTGGCCCCCCGCGCGATCCCGAGCCGCCAGCCGCCCGCCGACGGACCCGTGCTGCGCGTGCTGACCATCAACCTGCTGGAGGGCCGGGCCGCGGGCGGCCAGCTCGTGGAGCTCGTCCGCAGCACCGGCGCCGATGTGCTGTTCCTCCAGGAGCTCTCCGAGGACGCGGTGAGCCGGCTCAAGCAGGCCGGGCTGAGCGACCTGCTCCCGCACGAGGTGGCCGACATCGTCGGGTACCGCTACCGCGGCAGCGGCATCTACGCCCGCTACCCGCTGCGGCCGGGCCTGACCATAGGGCCGAGCTATGCCTCCCAGCCCACCGCCCGGCTCGACCTCCCCTGGGGCCGGTCCGTGCAGCTGGTCTGCGTCCACCCGCATCCGCCCATGCCGCCGTGGCACGCCCCTGCCGCCCCGCGCTGGCGCTTTGAACTGGCCGCGCTGCCCCCGCCGGGCGAGGTTCCGGTGATCCTCGCCGGCGATTACAACGCGACCCTCGATCACGCGCAGTTCCGCCGGCTGCTGCGCCTCGGGCACGTGGACGCCGCCAGCCAGGTCGGCAACGGCCTGGTGCCCACCTGGGGGCCCGAGCCGGACGGCCGGCCGGCCCTGCTCCCGTTCGACCACGTCCTCATCGACCCGCGCTGCGCGGTGATCGCCACCTCGACGCACGAGATCGCGGACAGCGACCACCGCGCGCTTTTCGCCGAGCTCCGGCTGCCCGCCTGAGCTGTCAGGCGCCGGGGTCGCTGATCAGCGGCCGTCCTGCGTCCATCGGGCGGACAAGCGGCGTGACCTGGCTCCGGACGAACATGCTCAGGAGCGCGGCGGAGATCCCGACGACCACTCCGATCTGCGCGTCGGTCCAGTGCCACCACCCGAACGCGATGCCGATCGCGATCAAAACCTGGATGAGGGCCTGGGTGGTCGGCGATTCCTGCCTGACCCACGTCACGATCTGGCTCCAGACTGTCCGCACTGTTCGCTCCACACGGTCGACGTTGCTCCGCCTGGCCCCGTTTGGCAGAAGCTGGCCTGGCCTCTTGCCGGCCTTGGCGGGAACGATACGTCCGCGAGAGGGCGGTGGCGTGGTATTTGGGACAGTTGAGCCTGCTGAGACGCCGGCATTATGCCGGGTCAGCGGGCCAGGGGCCGGTGACCTCGTACGCCTCGTCGGGACCGGGCCAGGGCGGCATCGTCACGGCGACCGCGGCGAGCGGGGCCGCTTCGGCGGCCCGGAACTGGAAGTGCGTGCCCACGGGAATCGACAGGCAGGTCCCCGGCGCCAGGATCACCGTCTCCTGCCGGTCTCCCTGGCGCCGCCACATCTCGCCGCGCCCGGCCAGGACGTACCAGATCTCCTCGACCGTGCGGTGCGCCACCGCCCGCGAGGTCCGCCCCGCGCCCAGCACGAAGTGCGCCATCCCGCCGCGGCCGAGCCGCAGCAGGATCCGGACGTCCGAGCCGTCCGGCGCGGTCGCGTCGCGCTCGTCCGGCAGGCGCATGGTCTCAAAGTGCCGTCCCGTCATGCTGGTTCGACGGCGCCAATCGCCTCGAGGTTCCGTATCCCGCACGGCGCCGCGGGCACCATCGCGGTCCAGGAAGCGCAGGAGCACCCCGGAGAATCCGGGGTAGCCGTGAACGGTGCCCGACAGAGGAGATGACCTGACGCCGTGCCATTAGCGTGCCAACAGCCAGGCTCCGTCCAATTATCCGGAAGATATGCGGAACGATCTACTATTCGAGCGCTAAGGTCAGTGCATTTGTCCAGCTCAGTGCATAACTTCGCCCAATCGCGGCGGCGGACTCCGCAGCCGTGTGCCCAAGGCTCGACCCGGATCGTGCAGCCAGGTGTGCAGCCCAAGGCCCGGACACTGTCAGATCTCGGCGCGCCGTCGTACGCCGCGTTATCAGTGAGCACGCCACCCGCACCGGGTGTTGCAACCGTTTACACCCTCGGTGTTGGGGCCTCGAACTCGATAACTCAACAGTGGCAACGCCAGAGGCTCTGGTTCCGTCTGCGCCGCCGCGGCGACGGCCGCCTGTGTTGCCTGCGTGCCTGCGTTAACTCACGTATGGCCTGACCGAGGCACGTACGCGCAAACTATTGCGCGGCCTGGCAGGACCGAATGTTCGCTTTCCGCTGATGGGAAGTCTGGATAACCTGAATTAGTCTCGAGGAAGCGGATGTGATCCCGGAAGACCGGTCACGCCGCACAGGGGGGACGCGCTTACGCAGCGCGCTGATCATGGGAGTGGATGGGTCATCCGGTCCGCGATCCGGTTTGCGATACGCCCGGTGCCGTGGCTGGCCATCGCCGGTGACGGGGCCGCCCGGCTGGCGATCGGCCCGCGGTGGGGCGGGCTGCGGCTGCTGGCCGTCACCCCCGCGATCGCCTCGGCGTCGGACGGCATGCTGGCCACCGTGGCCGCCGGGATGGCCAGCCTGGCGGTTTACCTGGCCTTCGCCCTGGCGGTGCGCCCGGCCGTCCGCGCGCCAGGCAGCCGGCCCGATGTGATGACGGAGGCAGCCATCGTCGGGGTAACGGCCGCATGCGCTCTCGCCAGCAGGGTCCGCCGCCGCCGGGAGGCTGAGCTGTCGCAGGCCCGGGAGATCGCCGACATCACGCAGCGGGTGCTGCTGCGCCCGGTGCCGCGCCAGGCCGGGCCGGTTCGGCTAGCCGCCTGGTATCGGTCCGCTTTCTCCGGCGCCCACGTCGGCGGGGACCTGTACGAGGTGGTGAGCACACCCCGGCATGTGCGGCTGGTCATCGGCGACGTCGTGGGCAAGGGCCTGCCCGCGCTGCAATCGGCGGCGACCCTGCTGGGGCTGTTCCGGGAAGCCGCCCACGAGGAGGACAGCCTGGGTGCGATCGCGGGCCGGATCGAGGCCAGCCTGGCTCGCGAGTTCAACGACGAGCAGTTCGCCACCGCGATCCTCGCCCAGGTCAGCTCGGATGGTGGCCAGGTCGAGCTGCTCAACTGCGGCCACCCCCCGCCCCTGCTGCTCGGCCCCGCGCGGCCCCGGAGTATCGACACCGGCCCCGCCGGCTTGCCACTGGGGCTGGGCGCGCTCTGCCCCGAGCCGCGCAGCCTCGTGACGATCTCGTTTGCCCCCGGCGAGGACATCCTCTTCTACACCGACGGGATCAGCGAAGCGCGGAACAAGACCGGCGACTTCTTCCCGCTGTCCGACAGCCCCGTCCTGCGCGGCCCGCCCGCCCCGGATACCTTGATCGACGGGCTCAGCAACGAGGTGAGTCGGTATGTCGGCGACGCCCCCGACGACGACGCGGCACTGCTGCTGATCGCTCGCCCCCCCGCCGCCGGCATCAGGATTCCCCGCCCCCGGCTGCCGCCATAGCAGATCGCGGCGGGGAATGCGGGTCCGCGTGGCCGGGTCAGCGGATCGCGCGCCCGAGCGCGCGCTGGGTCGCCGATGGCTCGTGTGCGAGCGGTCCGGACGTCCGGTACAGGAACTCCCGGTAGGTGTCGGGGGCCTGGCCCGGGTGGAGCATGTGCGCGTTGGGGTTGGCCTGGAGCTGGGCGAGTCGGCGCTGGGCATAACGGCAGTCGTCGATGACGGCAGCGACCCGGCGCGCGATCGTCCGAAGGACGGTCAGCATCGGTCCTCCTCGATACGGGGCTGCTACGGGCTGTTGTGCTATCAGGCCATCCGTAAGACCCGTCGGCCCGCGTCGGGCATACGCCTTATCTCTGCTCCCGGCGCGGCTAAGCAGGCGGTTTAGGCCGGGCGGGGGTGGGCTAGCACCCATCCGAAGTTGGGTGATAGCCGGCTGCCGCCGGGCGCTGGGGCTCCGTAGCGTGACAGCCGGAATAGCCACGCTACCGGGGAGAAACGCTCATGATCGAGGCCAGTAATCTCACCAAGCGCTACGGCTCCACCGTTGCGGTCAACGACCTCAGCTTCACGATCCGCCCCGGCGTGGTGACCGGTTTCCTGGGCCCGAACGGGGCAGGCAAGACCACCACCATGCGGCTGATCCTGGGGCTGGATAACCCCACCGCGGGGACCGTCACCGTCAACGGCAGGCCGCACGCGCAGCTGCCCAGCCCGATGCACGAGGTGGGCGCGCTTTTGGACGCCAAGGCCGTGCACGGTGGCCGCAGCGCCCGCAACCACCTGCTGTGCCTGGCCCAGACCAACGGCATCTCCCGGCGGCGGGTCGATGAGGTGCTCGGCGTCGTCGGCCTGTCCGACGTCGCGGGCAAGCGGTCCAAGGGTTTCTCGCTGGGCATGAGCCAGCGGCTCGGCATTGCCGCGACGCTGCTCGGCGACCCGGAGATCCTGATGTTCGACGAGCCGGTGAACGG
>DASYXX010000504.1:0-11716 GCA_035934395.1 Streptosporangiaceae bacterium | reverse complement strand
CGCCCCACCTCGCGGGAGATCCGGCCCTGCGCCTCCAGCATGGCCAGCGCATGCCGCACCGACGACCGGGTGACGCCCAGGTCCGTGGCGAGCTGACGCTCGGTGGGCAGCCGGGAGCCGGGACCCTTTCCCGCCCGGTGCGACTCGGAGAGGATCAGCTCGGCCAGCCGCAGTCCGCGTTCGGTGTGAGTGGTCCCGGCAGGCTCCGTCCCTCCGGTGCGTCGCATGTGTCCCCTAAATCCAAAAAACCAATTGGACCAATCCTAGCGCACACCCCGCCGTAACGTTACCCGATCGCATCCTTGGTACCGCTTGACCCCCTTTCTCGGCCAGACCTATGCTCAACCAATCTAGTAGGTCCGACCAATCCGGCCCCCACGAGATTGGCTTGACGAGGAGGACCGTACGTGAGGCTTGCCACCATTGCCACCCCCGCCGGGCGGCGACTGCACGTCCGGGCGCGTTCCGGCTACGTCGATGTGGCCGAGGCGACGGGGGATGCCCGGCTCTCCTCGCTCCAGTTTGTTCTCGAGGCCGGGCTGGCGGCGATGGACGCCATCCGTCCGCTCCAGGACGCCCAGGGCCGGGAGGTCGACGAGGCCGATTTCGCGCCGGCCGTGCCAGCCCCGCGGCGCATCCTGTGCCTAGGCCTGAACTACAGCGAGCACGCGCTCGAGGGCGGCCGGGAGGTCCCCACCTGGCCTGACGCGTTCGTCCGCGGGGCGGACAGCGTGCTGGGGCCCTTCGCCGACCTGGTCGTGCCCGCGCTGACCGAGCGCTTCGACTACGAGGCCGAGCTCGGCATCGTCATCGGTGCGGGCGGCCGGTACATCACCGCGGACAAGGCCCTCGACGCCATCGCGGGCTTCGTCGTGCTCAACGACGCGTCGGCCCGTGACTGGCAGCGCGCCGCCACCCAGTGGACGGCGGGCAAGAACTTCGAGGGCAGCATGCCGATCGGACCCGAGGTGGTCACCACGGACGAGGTCGACGTTAGCGACCTGGCCATCAGCTCCACGCTCAACGGACAGGTCATGCAGTCGGCCCGGACCTCGAAGATGCTCGTCGACGTGCCCAGCGCCGTCGAGTTCTTCTCCTCGTTCACCCGTCTCGCGCCGGGCGATGTCATCGCCACCGGCACCCCCGGAGGTGTCGGTTTCGCACGGAATCCACCGGTCTGGATGCATCCCGGTGACGTCATCGAGGTCACCGTCGAGGAAGTGGGCACCATCCGCAATCGCGTCGTCGCCGAGCAAGGCGCGCCCAGCGACTGGCGGTGGCGGCCCGGCCAGCCGCTGAAGAGCGGTTTCTGATCAGTCCACCAACGCAGCACGGAGAGACGATGAAGTTCACGACCCTCGCCACGGTGCTGGCCGCCACCGCGCTCGCCGCCGGGATGTCGGCGTGCGGCAGCAGCGGTTCCAGCGGCAGCACCGCCACCTCATCAGGCCCGACTGGCTCAACGCTCACGGTCGCCGACGTCGCCCCGTTCAGCGGCCCGGACGCGGCCCTCGGGCCTACGTACCTCGCCACCTGCTACGGCGCGACCACCGCGATCAACAACGCCGGCGGCGTGCTCGGCCACAAGCTGTCTTGCAAGAGCGTGGACACCAGGGGCGACCCGGCCGACGCCGTCCCCGCGGTCAACCAGCTGTTCGCGACCACGTCCAGCCTCGCGCTGGTGATCGGCTGCACGTCGGACGAGGCCGCCTCGGTCGTGCCGATCATCAACAACCACAAGATGGCCATGTTCTGCATGACCGGGCAGTCCGAGTTCGACCACACCGTGTTCCCGTATTTCTACCGGCTGGTCCCGCCTGACCTGGAGGAGTCCTACGCGATGGTCGCGATCGCGCAGGAACTCAACTACAAGCGGATCGCTCTCGCGTTCGGCAACGACATCGGGTCGCAGACCTTCATCCAACCCGCGCTCAGCGCGCTGAAGAAGGCCGGGATCACCCTGACCACCAACCAGACGCTGGACCTGAAGGCCACGACCTTCCGCACCGAGGCCGAGGCGATCATCCAGTCGCATCCCGACGCGATCATGACCGAGGCCCTCGGGAACGCGGACCCGACCCTGTTCGCCGAGATCAAGCAGCTCAACAACGGCAAGATGATCCCGATCGTGGCCACCTCGGCCGCGATCTCGCCGCCGTTCTTCAAGGCCGCGGCCGCGGCCGTGGGCGCCTCCACGTTCACGTCCAACTTCCGCGCCGACAACCTGGTCACGGAGACCACCGGCCCCGCCTACCAGGCGTTCTCCGCCGCGCTCCTGGCCCAGCAGGGCAAGGTCCCCGGCGCCACCGGCAACTTCACCACCTACCTGAGCGCGCCCGGCGGCGTGCACCTCTACGACGGGATCAACCTGGCCGCACTCGCCATGATCATGTCGAAGAGCACCAGCCCGAGCGCGTACGGGCCGGACATCATCAAGATCGGGAACGGTGTGCCCGGCGCCACGGTGGTGTACTCGTTCGCCCAGGGCGCGGCCGCGCTCAAGGCGGGCAAGGCCATCAGGTACGAGGGACCGGGCGGCCCGACCAGCTTCGACAGCTACCACGACTCGACCGGCATCTTCCAGATCGATACCTACAGCCCGTCCGGCGCCGTCAACGTCGTCGGGAATCTGACGGCAGACCAGCTGCGGGCCGTGTCCGGATGATTTTCCGCGGACCGGGCGGTCACCGGCGACCCCAGGCGGGCCGCCGGTGACCGTCTTCCTCGCGTCCATCGGATTCGGCCTGGTGACCGCCGCGGTGCTGGCGATCGCCTCGGTCGGCTTCACCCTGCAGTTCGGCGTCACCGACGTGCTCAACCTGGCGTACGGGGCCATCATGATCGCGGGCGCCTTCATCGCGTACGCGGTCAACCAGGCGGGAGCGTCGGTGTGGCTCGCCCTGCTCGTGGCGGTGGCCGCGTGCTCGACCGGGTCCGTGCTGCTGAACTCCGGCGTGTACACGCCGTTCCAGCGCCGGGGCACGTCCCCGATCACCATGGTCATCGTGTCGCTCGGCATGACGCTGATCATCGAGTTCAGCGTGGCGGCGATCGCCGGCGGCACCGGCGTCTCCTACACCATGGGCCAGGGCAGGACATTTCGGGCGGGCGGCCTGATCCTGAGCACGGTGCAGCTCGTGATCATCGCGCTGAGCCTGGTGATCATGGCGGGCGTGCACACGCTGCTGCGGTACACCAGGCTGGGCAAGGCCATGCGGGCGACCGCCGCGAACAAGAACCTGGCCCGCAACTGCGGGATCAGGACCAGCCGCGTGATCACCATCACCTGGGCGCTGACCGGCGGGCTGTGCGGGCTGGCGGGCGTGGTGTTCGCCATGGACTCCGGCAGCTTCAGCCCCACGAGCACGGACCTCTTCCTGGTGCTGATCCTCGCCGCGGTGTTCCTCGGCGGCCCAGGCCAGGCCTACGGCGCCATGCTCGGCGCGGCGGTGATCGGCATCGCCACCGAGGTCAGCGCCGCCTTCATCCCGGCCGACTACAAGTACGTGGTGGCGTTCGTGGTGCTGCTCGCCATGCTTGGCGTGCGTCCCACTGGGCTCCTAGGCGCCCGAGCCTGACGAGGGAGGGCCGTGTTCTACGTCATCAACCTGCTGATCTACGCCGGGGTGGACGCCATGGCCTGCCTCGGCCTGAGCCAGCAGTTCGGGGTCGCCGGGGTGACCAACTTCGGCTTCATCATCTTCCAGGCCGCGGGCGGCTACACGGCGGCGATCCTGGCCCTGCCGCCCAAGTCCGCCAACGGCGGATTCCAGTCCTATATCGGCGGGTGGAGCCTGCCGTTCCCGGTCCCGTGGATCGGCGCCGCGATCGTCGGCGGCCTGATCGCGCTGCCGTTCACGTTCCTGGTCGGCAGGCGGCTGCGCGGCGACTTCGCCGCCGTCGGCCTGCTGGTCACGGCGGTGCTGCTGAACCTGCTGGCCACGAACTACGTGCCGCTGCTCAACGGGGACGCGGGCCTGTCGCTGATCCCGCAGCCGGTGCAGGGGGAGTACAGTCCGCAGTCGACCGGCTACCAGTGGGCCTTCGTCGCCGTCGCGCTGCTGCTGGCGGCGGGCGTGTTCCTGTTCGTGCGCCGGATCACCGAGTCACCCTACGGTCGCACGCTCCGGGCCATGCGCGACAACGACGTCGTCGCGGACTCGCTCGGCAAGAACCTGCTGTCGCTGCGAACCGGGATGCTCGTGCTCGGCGGGGCCATCGCCGGCCTGTCCGGCGGCGTGCTGGTCTCCTACATCACCACCTGGTCCCCGGCGGCCTGGGGGTACGCGGAGACCGTCGTGCTGTTCGCGGCGGTGATCATCGGCGGGGCGGGCAACCACGTCGGCGCGGTCCTCGGGGCCGTGCTGGTGCCGGTCGGGTTCGAGGAGGTCACCCGGTTCATCCCCACCTCGAACAACCTCCCGCCGAACCTGATCCCCTCGCTGGAGTGGGTCGCCATCGGCCTGCTCATCGTCGGGTTCCTGTGGTTCCGGCCGCAGGGCGTCCTGCCCGAGCGCAAACGGGTGATCGCGCTGCCGCCCGGCGAGGGAAAGAGCGCGCCGGACGCCACCCTGGCCTCGGTCTGGGAGCGCCCGCGGCCGCTGGCGAGCCGCCCGGCGCCGGCCGGCCCCGGGGAGGTGGTCCTGGAAGCCGTCGGCCTGGTCCGGGACTTCGGCGGCGTGCGCGCGGTGGACCACGTATCGCTGCAGGTCCGGCGGGGCACGCTGACCGGCCTGATCGGGCCCAACGGCGCGGGCAAGTCGACGGTCCTGGCCATGCTGGCCGGGACGCTGCCGGCCTCGGCGGGGAAGGTCATCTACCGCGGGCAGGACATCACCGGGGTGCCCGCCTTCCGCCGGGCCCGGCTCGGCCTGGTCCGGACGTTCCAGCTGGCCAGCGAGTTCAAGCGGCTGACCGTCATGGAGAATCTGCTGTCCGCGGTGCCGGGGAACCGCGGTGATTCCCTGCGCGGCGCGATAGCCGGCAAGCGCTACTGGAAGCGTGACGAGGCGGCGGCGATCGCGCGGGCCCAGGTCGTCCTGCGCCGGTTCGGCCTCGAGGGCGTCGCCAACTCCTACGCCGGCGACCTGAGCGGCGGCCAGCGCAGGCTGGTCGAGATCATGCGCGCGCTCATGACCGAGCCGAGCATGCTGCTGCTCGACGAGCCCATGGCCGGCGTGCACCCGAACCTGGCGCGCCGGATCGGCAACGAGCTGGTCGCGCTCTGCAGCGAGGGCATGACGATCCTGATGGTCGAGCACGAGCTGGCCATCATGGACGAGTTCTGCGATCCGGTGATAGTGATGGCCGAGGGCGCGGTCCTCGCGGAGGGAACCATGCAGCAGCTGCGGGGCCGCAGCGAGGTGGTGGAGGCCTACCTTGTCGGCTGAGCTGACCCTGCACGGCCTGCCGGTCCGGGCCCGGGACATCACCGCCGGGTACGGCGGGGACCCGGTGATCCGGGACATCACCGTGAGCGCCGACCCCGGCCTGGTGGTCTCGCTCGTGGGCCCCAACGGGTCGGGCAAGAGCACCCTGCTCAAGAGCCTGGTGGGGATCGTGCGCGTGTCGTCGGGCACCGTGCTGGTGGGAGACCGGGACGTCACCAACCGGCCCCCGGAAGAGATCGCCCGGGCGGGCGTGGGCGACGTGCCGCAGGTCGACGACGTGTTCGCGCCGCTGACGGTCAGGGAGAACCTCGAGATGGGCGGCTACCTCCTGCCCCGGCAGCAGGTCGCCGAGGCCGTGGAGCGAGTTCTGGCGGTCTTCCCGCGCCTGGGCACCATGCTGGGGCGCGCCGCGGGCAAGATCAGCGGCGGCGAGCGCAAGATGCTCGCGATGGGACGCGTGCTCATGATCAACCCGGGCGTGTTCCTGCTCGACGAGCCCACCGCCAACCTGGCCCCCAAGGTGGCGGCGGAGCTGCTCGACCAGCACGTGCGCCGGCTGGCGGCCGGCGGGGCGTCGGTGCTGATCGTCGAGCAGCGGGCCCGGGCCGCGCTGGCCATCTCGGACCAGACCTACGTCCTCGGCGGCGGCGAGGTGCGGATGCAGGGCCTGCCCGCCGAGCTCTCCGCCAACCCCGACTTCATCGAGTCCTTCCTTGGCGGCGCCCGGGCGCTCCCCTCCGGCGACTCCTGAGGCCAACTACGACCCGGCACCCGCAGGCCGGACCGGACGCTCACCGGCAAGTGCCCGGTACTCGTGTTGCTAGTGTGTTGATCGGTGTCCAAGATGAAGCCGGTCTCATCTGGCAGCAGCCGGCGCCGCAGGCGCCGCCCGGGATCGGCGGCGGTCGCCGGGATCCTGGGCCTCGCGCTGCCGCTGGTCCTCGCCGCGCCGGGCGGACCCGCCGCCGGCAGCGCCCGTCCATCGGCAGTTGCGTCCGACGCCTCGTGTCCCTGGCTCAGCCAGTCGCTCCCGATCGGCCAGCGGGTGCACATGCTGCTGGCCCGCATGACGCTCGCTAACAAGATCAACATGGTGACCGGCGCCGGGTCCACCCAGCCGTACGTGTTCTACATCTCGGCGATTCCCAGCCTGTGCGTCCCGGCCATCGGCGAGGAGGACGGCCCGACCGGCGTCGGCGACGGCCTGACCGGCGTCACCCAGATGCCCTCCGCCGTGTCCCTGGCCGCCACCTTCGACCCGTCCCTGGCCGACCGGTACGGGCAGGTCGTCGGGTCCGAGGAACGCGGCAAGGGAGCCATGGTCAACCTCGGCCCGACGGTGAACATCGACCGCGATCCCCGCTGGGGCCGGTCGTTCGAGGCCTATACCGAGGATCCGTTTCTCAACGCCGCGATAGCCGCGGCCGACGTCAGCGGGGTGCAGAGCCGCGACGAGATGGCCCAGGTCAAGCACCTCGCGGTGTACAACCAGGAGACCAACCGAGACACCCAGGCCGACAACGCGATCGTGAGCACGCGGGCGCTGAACGAGATCTACCTGCCCGCGTTCTACGCCGCGACCATGAAGGCCGGGGCGTCCTCGGTCATGTGCGCGTACAGCACCATCAACGGCCAGGCCGCCTGCCAGAACCGGTACCTGATGCGGGCCACCCTCGATCGGCGGTGGGGCTTCCCGGGGTTCGTGACCTCGGACTACGGGGCCACGCACTCGACCGTCCCGTCCGCGGCGGCCGGCCTGGACCAGGAGATGCCCGCGGCCCAGTACTACGGCTCCGCGCTGCGGGCAGCGGTCGAGGACCGCCTGGTATCCATGGCCACGCTCGATCAGATGGTGACCCGGATCCTGACCGAGATGTTCCGGTTCAGCGAGTTCAACCACCCGCCGACCGGCTCGATCAGAGCCACCGTCACCACCCCGGCCCACCAGGCGGTCTCGACCGCGGTCGCCGAGGCGGGCACGGTGCTGCTGAAGAACAGCGGCGGCACGCTCCCCCTCCCGGAGAACAGAGCGGGCAAGGTCGCCGTGATCGGCCCGGCGGCCTCGGCCAGCCCGGCCGACGCCGGCGGCGGCAGCGCGTACGTCACCTCAACCTTCAGCGTCAGCCCGCTGCAGGGCATCCGGGCCGCGGCCGGGCCGGGCACCACCGTGCGGTACGCCCAGGGCCTGCCCACCGACACGAGTCTGTCGCGGATCCCCGGCTCCGCGCTGACCCCGGCCTACCCAAGCGCCAGCCACGGCCCGACATACACGGGCACGCTCACCGCGCCGGAGACCGGCACCTACGTGCTCGCGTACCGGAACCCGGGCCGCTACGCCGCCATCGACCTGTCCCTCGACGGCAAGGTGATCCTGGCCAACCCGGGCACGCCCCCGGTACACACGTACTCGGTGGGCGTGAACCTGCAGGCCGGGCGGACCTACAGGCTGTCGCTGTCTGGCGGCGGCCGGTCGGCCAACCTGAGCTGGGCCACGCCGTCAGAGCTGGCGCCGGGCATCAGCCGGGCGGTGGCCGCCGCCAAGTCGGCCGCGACCGCGGTGGTCGTGGTGTCCGACGACACCGAGTCCGAGGCCGCCGACCGGGCCAGCCTCAACCTGCCGTCCGCGCAGAACGAGCTGATCTCCGCGGTGGCCGCGGCCAACCCGCACACGGTCGTGGTCATCAACGCGGGCGCCCCGGTGGTCATGCCCTGGCTCAGCCAGGTGGCGTCGGTCGTCGACGCCTGGTACCCGGGCGAGAGCAACGGCACCGCGCTCGCGGCCGTGCTGTTCGGCCACGTCGACCCCAGCGGCCACCTGCCCGTCACGTTCCCTGTCGGCCTGTCGCAGGTGCCCGCGCCGACCCCGAGCGAGTTCCCCGGCACGAACGGCCGGGTGCTGTACCGCGAGGGCGTAAACGTCGGCTACCGCTACTACGACGCCACCAGCGAGACGCCGCTGTTCCCGTTCGGCTACGGGCTGTCCTACACCTCGTTCGCGTTCAGCGACCTGAACGTCACGCCGCAGCAGATTCATAACGGAACCTCCGGACCTCTGGTCACGGTGTCCGCACGGGTCACCAACACGGGCCGGGTGGCCGGCTCCGAGGTCGCGCAGCTCTACCTGGGCGACCCGGCCGCGGCCGGCGAGCCGCCGCGCCAGCTCAAGGGATTCCAGAAGGTCAGGCTGGGGCCCGGCGAGTCCGCGACCGTGCACTTCACGCTCGGCGGCCACGACCTGTCGTACTGGGACGACGCGGCCAACGGCTGGGTGGTCGCCGACGGCCAGTATCAGGTCTACGTGGGCGACTCCTCGGCCCTGGCCAACCTGCCGCTGCAGGGCGGCTTCACCGTCACCTCCGGATGAGCATCAGCCCGGCACGAGCACGCGCAGCGCGCCGGGCAGGGCGCGGATGCGCAGGGTCGTCCCGGCGCGCAGCGGCGCGGCCCAGGGGAGCGTGTCGCCGTCGGCGGCCGCGGGCAGGTCCCGGTCCACCGTGATCGTCACCTCGCGGCTGCGCTCGTGGCTGATCTGCGGCAGCCCGATGTGCGTTCCGCTCCTGATCCGCAGCAGCACCCGGAGGAACGCGAGCCTGGGCGCGTGCCGCATGACCAGGACGTCGAGCAGGCCGTCGTCGATCTCGGCCGATGGCGCCACCTTCATCCCGGCGCCGAAGTACGCGGAGTTGGCCACGACCACCGCGTAGCCGGCGACCTGGAGTTCCTGACCGTCGATGTCCACCCGGAACGCGGCCGGCGCCCAGCCGGCCAGGGCGCGCAGCGCCGCCACGGGGTACACTGCCGGCCCGCGGAGCCACCGGGTCCGGTTGGCGATCTCGCCCGCCACGGACGGGACGCCGGCGTACACGCTGCCCGCGACGACGATCTCGGCCTGGTCCGCGGTGCCGACGGCGATGAGGTCGACCTGGCGCTCGTGCCCCCCGGTCAGGGCCTGCCCGGCCGCCGCGGCGTCGAACGGTATGCCCAGGACCCGCGCGAAGTCGTTGCCGTTCCCCGCCGGGATGATCCCGTACCTGGCGCCCGCGCCCGCCGCCACGGCCGCCAGCGGGCCCGCGGTGCCGTCGCCGCCCACCGCGACGACCACGTGGCCGAGCCCCGCGGCGCGGGTCGCGATCTCCCGGGCATGGTCCAGGCTGGCCGCCTCGCTGACCTCGTACGTCGCGCCGGCAGCGTCGAGCGAGGCGGACGCGGCCGACAGCGCCCGCAGCGAGCGGCCGCGGCCGGCCGCCGGGTTGACGATGAGACAGAACGGGCCATTCATCGGGCACCACAGTACTGGCGCGGGCGATAGGCCGCAGCCGCCATCGGGGAGGCAGACCCGGCGTACGATCGGTTGCCATGATGGCGGGTCAGGGCCCAGCGGCCGGCACCGAGGCGCGTTTCATCCACGTGCAGACGACGACCGACTCGCGCGCCGAGGCGATGGAGCTCGCTCACGACGGGGTGGCGGCCAGGTTCGCCGCGTGCGCCCAGGTCGCCGGGCCGATCGCGAGCACCTACTGGTGGGAGAACGGCCTCGAGCGCGCCGAGGAGTGGCTGGTCATTTTCAAGCTCCCCGCCGACCGCTATCAGCCGCTGGCCGATTTTCTCTCCGAACGGCACAGCTACGACGAGCCGGAGATCGTCGCGACGCCGATCGTCGAAGGCTCGCCGGCGTATCTAAGCTGGATAGAGGAGGAAACTCGCCCCGAATGAGGGGGTCGCCGTGGCCGGAGACGCCAGCGCCGGGCCCGTCGGTCAGGCCGCCGACCACGGGCTCTACGGCCCGGGCTCGCTGACCTGGCGGATCATGGGGGAGCCGGTCATGTGGGTGGCCGGCCTTCGCGCGTTCTACCTGCAGGCGCTGCATCCCCGGGTGATGCGCGGGACCTGGCAGAACACCGTATTCAACAATAAGCCCGGTGAGACCTGGGGCCGGTTCGTCCGCACCACCGAGTTCGTCGCCGTGCGGACCTACGGGACCACGGCGCAGGTGGATCGCGCCGGCCGGCGGGTGCGCAAGATCCACGCGTCGCTGACCGGGACCGATCCCGACGGGAGCACGTTCCGGCTGGACGAGCCCGAGCTGCTGATGTGGGTGCACTGCGGCGAGATCGGATCCTACGTGGACATCGCCCGGCGCAGCGGCATGGCGCTGTCAGCACGAGACCTGGACGCGTTCGTCGACGAGCAGCGCCGCAGCGCCGCCGTGGTCGGCCTCGACCCCGACACGGTGCCGGCCAGCGTGACCGAGCTCGATGCGTACTACGAGAGGGCCAGGCCTGGCCTGTACGCGTGCGCTGAGGCGAAGCAGGCGCTCAGGAAGTCCTACAACCCGGAGCTCCCGGCGCAGCTGCTGCCGCTGAAGCTGATGCTGCCCCCGGTCAACACGCTGGCCTTCGCCACCCTGCCGCGGTGGGCGCGGAAGATGTACGGGACGCCGGGCGTTCCGCTCACCGACCTGGGGGCGACGGTCGCGCTCCGCATGGCGCACCAGTCCGTGACGCGCATCCCGCGCCGGCTGATCTACCTGCCGGCCGCCCGGGCGGCGCACCGCCGGGAGAGCGAGCGCCAGCGCCTGGCCGCGGCGTAGCGATGTCAGCCCGCGGGCGGTGGCACGTTCCACGAGGTGATCACCGGTCGGTCGTGCTCGGTGCCGAGCGTGCAGAACGTGCCGGTGTCCAGCCGGAACAGGCGGCCGCCGTCCGGGGCGAGCCGCAGCCAGCGGGCGGTGAGCACGCGCAGCACGTGCCCGTGCGCCACCAGCGCGACGTCGCCGTCGGCTAGCAGCGGTTCCGCCCGGGCCAGCACGGCGTCCGCCCGCACGCCCACCTGCCGCACGGTCTCGCCGGGATGATCGGCGTCGCCGGGGATCACGCCGTCGTCCCACAGGTACCAGCCGGGGCGCTCCTCCTGGATCTGGTGCGTGGTCCGCCCCTCGTAGCCGCCGTAGTCCCATTCCCACAGGTCGGGATCGGGCTTGGCGTTCCGGAGGCCGGCCAGCTCGGCCGTGCGGACCGCCCGCAAGGCCGGGCTGGTGAACACGGCCCGGATGTCCCGCTTCTCCAGCGCCGGGGCCAGCGCCGCGGCGGCCGCCTCGCCGCGGGCGGTGAGCGGGATGTCGGTGCGGCCGGTGTGCCGGCCGGACGCGCTCCACTCGGTCTCGCCATGCCGGAGCAGGATCAGCTGTCCCATGGCGCCATCATCGCGGACCCGCGTCAGCCGAGCAGCCTCACCCGGCGTTAAACGTCGTTGACAAGCTGGACCCGTCATGTGTAAGTTCTAGCTGACAGGTACACATGTAAGTTCCAGCTGACAGGTTCAGGAGC
>DASYXX010000467.1:0-3732 GCA_035934395.1 Streptosporangiaceae bacterium | reverse complement strand
CGAGGCCAACAGAGCATTTTTTCTCAATACACGCGAACTTGCTCCATAATCCATGATGAGGCGATGGAGCCGCGCCCGGTGTCGAAAGGAGCGCGTCGGATGGTGACATCCGGAATAGCAGCCGACATCACCGCGCTCTTGACGAGCACCTCGGCGCGGACGCTGATCGTCGGCATCGACAAGGCGGGCCGGATCCTGCAGCACGACCGCGCCGCCGGCGAGATCCTGGCCGAGGCGCCCGGCTCCCTGCTCGGCGCCGAGCTCAGCACGATCGTCACCGCGTCGGCATACGGCGGCGGGCTGCAGGGACTGATCGACGCGGCTAGCTCCGACCGCGAGGGCACGGCGGTGATGACGGTCAAGACCGGCAACGGCCACCGCGCCGACGCTGTCGTCACCGTTCAGCCGGTCCGCTCCGCCGACACGCGCCTGCTGGCGCAGGTGATCCTGCGCATCGCGCCGCCGTCGGAGCAGCGCTTCCTCGACCCTACGGTGATGCGGCACGCCCTGCTCGATGGCGCGTTCTCCCGGACGGGCGGAGAGCTCGACATCGATCAGATGTCGCCGGCGCTGGTCAACATCATCGTTCCGCACTTCTGCAACTCGGCCGAGCTGCTGGTGCTGGAGAGCCTGGTGGGCGCGGACGAGTTCCCCGGTGACTCGCAGGAGGGCCTGCGCTTCGTCCGGCGGCTCGCGATCGCGCACGATGACGACGACCCCGGGTGGGATGCGGCCTTCCCGACCGGCGAGATCCTCAGCTACCCGCCGGACTCCCCGCATAACCGGTGCCTGGAGTCCGGCAAGCCGATCATGCAGGACCTCGCGAACACCACCATCGCCGAGGACCTGGCCCGGGCCATGCGCCGCAAACCGGTGGGCGACCTGCTGGCGGGCACCTCGATGCTGTTGCTGCCGCTGATCGCCCGCGAGACCACGCTCGGCTTCTTCGCCTGCGTGCGGTACAAGGGCTACCGCCGTTTCGACGCCTACGACGCCGAGATCGGCATGGAGTTCGCGTCCCGCGCGGCGATCTTCATCGACAATGCCCGCAGGTACAGCCGGGAGCGCGCCACCGCGCTGACCCTGCAGCGCAGCCTGCTGCCGACCGGCCTTTCCGCCCCGTCATCGGTCGAGGTCCGCCATCGCTACCTGCCGGGCAGCAAGATGATCGAGGTGGGCGGCGACTGGTACGAGTCGATCGTCCTGCCGGGCGGCCGGGTGGCGCTCGTGGTCGGGGACGTGGCCGGCCACGGGGTGCGCGCCGCCGTCACCATGGGCCGGCTGCGCACCGCGATCAAGACACTGGCCCGGCTCGAGCTGCCGCCCGCGGAGACGCTGCAGCAGCTCGACGAGCTCATGCACGAGCTGGGCCAGCGCGAGCCGCACTTCGCCACGTGCGTGTACGCGGTGTTCGACGCGGTCTCCGGCACCTGCGAGGTCGCCTCGGCCGGCCACCTGCCGCCGCTGCTGGTGTCGCCGGACGGCGAGCGCGAGTTCCTGGACGTCGCGCCGGCGCCGCCGCTCGGCATCGGATCGGGGCCGATCCACACCCGGGTATTCAAGATCAGGGACGGCAGCCTGCTGGTCCTCTACACCGACGGGCTGGTGGAACGGCGCACGGCCGATATCGACGAGGGGCTCACCCGGCTGCGCGACACGTTCGGTCCCGGCTCGACGACCCGCCCGCTCGAGGAGCTGTGCAAGGCCACGCTCGCGGGCGTCTACGCCGATCACCAGCGTGACGACATCGCGGTGCTGATGGCCAGGCTGCGCCGCCTGACCCCGGACCAGCACGTGACCTGGAAGCTCGCGTCGGAGCTGACTTCGGCGCGCCGCGCCCGCATGCTGGTCCGGCGGCGGCTGCGCCGCTGGGGCCTGGCCGAGCTGATCCCCACGGCGGAGCTGCTCGCCTCCGAGCTGGTCACGAACGCGGTCCGCTACGCGCAGGGGCCGATCGCTCTGCGCCTGGTGCGCGAGGGCGGGCTGGTGTGCGAGGTCTTCGATGACTCGGCCGCGCTGCCCAGGCTGCGGCACGCGGGCGACGAGGACGAGCGCGGCCGCGGGCTCCAGGTCGTGAGCCAGCTGGCGCAGCACTGGGGCGCGCGCCGGACGCCGTCCGGCAAGGTCGTCTGGTGCGAGTTGCCGCTGCCCCACTCGTGAGAAACGTCCCGGGACCCGCCCCCCACCCACCTCCCCTCTCTTTCCTCGCCCCCTTCACGGCCGGCGGGCGCGCCCCGGGACGGGTCTGGGTCAGGTCGCGGCGTCCCGCGCCCTGGTGTCCTGGCGGATCTTCAGCTTCCCGTTCCGCATGATCCCGACGCGCTGGGCGCGGCGGGCCACCGAACTGTCGTGGGTGACCAGGACCAGGTTCAGGCCGCGCTCCCGCCAGAGGCTCTCGAGCAGCCCGATGATCTCGTCCCTGGTGCCCTCGTCGAGGTTGCCGGTGGGCTCGTCGGCGAGCAGCACCTTGGGCTCCTTCACCAGCGCCCGGGCGATGGCTACCCGCTGCTGCTGGCCGCCAGACAGCTCCGAGGGCAGGTGCCGCGCCCGGTCGCCGAGCCCGACGTCCTCCAGCGACCTCATCGCCCGCGCGTGCCGCTCGGCCGCGCCGGTGCCGAGCGGAACCAGCGCCGCCTCCACGTTCTCCTGCGCGGACAGGGTCGGCACCAGGTTGAACGTCTGGAAGATGAAGCCGATCGACGTCGCCCTGACTTTGGTGACCTGGCTTTCCCGCATCTGGGCCAGGTCCTGCCCGTCGAAGTCGACGATGCCGGACGTCGGCCTGTCCAGGCCCCCGAGCATCTGCAGCAGCGTGGTCTTGCCGTGCCCGGTGGGGCCCTGGATGGCCAGCCACTCGCCGTCCTCGATCACGAGGTCGACGCCGTCCAGCGCCCGGACGGTCCCGCGGCCCTTCTGGTAGACCTTGGTCACGCTGGTGAGCTTGTACATGAGGTCCTCTCTGTCTTGATCCCGGGGCTACGCCCCGGACCCCTGCCATCCGCTCGGGCCGACCTTCGGCCGGCCGTCGCGGCTGGCACCGGCTGCGCCGGGGGATATGTGTGGTAACGGGCTGGCCCGGCCCCCGAGCGGCTACTCGACCCGGGCCAGCGCCGCCGCCGGGCGGAGCCGCGCGGCACGCCAGCCGCCGAGCATCCCGGCGATCAGCCCACCGGCCACGGCCAGCGCCACGGCGAGGATGATGATGTTCGCGGTGACCGGCGCGGTCAGGTGCACGGTCGTGGAGGGCGCGGCGCTCGCGGCACGGAACCCGGCGCCCCGGCCCGGGAACCCGCCACCCGGGAACCCGCCGCCGGGGAACCCGCCGCCGCCGGGGAACGTGCGCGCGCCGCCCGGCGTCGCCGAGCCGGCGGTCTGGCCCACCGAGGCGCTCAGCGCCGGCGCGACCTCGGTCACGATCTTCGAGCCGGCGAAGCCGAGTCCGACCCCGACGATGCCGCCGATAACGCCCATGGTGATCGACTCGCCCAGGACCTGGCCGATCATGCGCCTGCTTGCTGGTCGATCTTGATGGTCGCGCCCGGCTTGAACGTGACGTTGCGCCCGCCCAGGCCGAACGAGCCGGCCGAGGGGGGCATGGTGACGGTCGCTGAGGTACCCACGCCATACAGGTTCTGCAGCACGGTCCCCTGCGCGGCCTTGACGCCCGACGACGCGGCGTTCACGGTGATGACCAGGCCGATTCCGAGGGCGAGGCCCACGGCGATGAAGACG